>CAINUH010000164.1 GCA_903853735.1 uncultured Desulfomonile sp.
AATTTCCGTCCAATCGATGACCAATACTGATACCCGTAACATCAACAAAACGCTCCGACAAATCAGACGACTGGAGAAGGCAGGGTGCGAAATAGTCAGAGTTGGTATTCCGGATATGGAAGCGGCTCGTGGGATTGGCAAAATCAAGTCCAGTATGACTGTTCCACTCGTAGCCGACATTCATTTTAACCACAAGTTAGCCTTGGAAGCTTTGGTCCAAGGGGTTGACGGATTACGTCTCAACCCTGGAAATATAGGTACGGCATCCAAGATTCGCGAAGTAACACGGGCTGCCCTCGAAAGAAATGTGCCTATTCGTATCGGTGTAAACTCTGGATCAGTTGAGAAAAAATTGTTGGAAAAATATGGTGGGGGAACACCACAGGCTATGCTTGAGAGCGCTCTTAACCATATTGCCATCCTTGAAAACGTTGGTTTTGAACTTATTAAGGTTTCCTTGAAGGCTTCCGACGTGATGAGGACAATTGACGCGTACCGGCTGCTTTCGGATAGAGTAGACTACCCATTGCACGTCGGAGTGACTGAAGCGGGCACGATAGTCCCCGGTTGTGTAAAATCTGCAATCGGGATTGGTGTTTTGTTGGCCGAGGGTATTGGAGATACCATTAGGGTTTCGTTGTCGGCCCCTCCGGAAAGAGAGGTTGAAGCAGGTTTTGCGATCCTTAGAAGTCTTGAGTTGAGGCGCTGGGGCGTTGATCTCATATCCTGCCCGACATGTTCCCGCACAGAGATAAACCTTCTGACGTTAGCCACCAAGGTAGAAAAGGCGATCTCCGGCTTACGGACCCCATTAAAGGTCGCTGTCATGGGCTGTGTGGTCAATGGACCGGGAGAAGCCAAGGAAGCCGATGTTGGTATTGCAGGCGGCAAAGGTCGAGGTATTTTGTTCAAGAAGGGCAAGGTCGTCGGGACTTACGAAGAAAAAGACTTGCTAAGAGCCCTTTTGGACGAGATACATAATCTGACAGGCCCATAGTTTTCCCTTTTTGAGAAAGTAGCTGTGGAGCGTGAAGCGCTTTGTGCCGAATTTCGAGGTGTCGCGAGGATCGCTCGAAATTCTTGGGGTGAAATGACTACCTCATGCAGCTGCGAGTATATCCGAGAATGTGATAGTTTTCTTGATATACCAATGGTCAGGTTTCTTTAGATATTCCTTGGACTTCGATTCCACTGTGACTAATCACAGTTTTCTAAATACAGTGGTTTGGGCTACGGAGCATAGCTCAGAAGCATTTCTGACGAGACAGGCGCTGTGAAATCGATTGACATCATGACGCTCAGAATGAATATGGTCAGAATGGAGAAGATGAAAAGCTTTTTGGCCCAGAGCCGCTCATCGGATGCCACATAGCCCGACCAGGCCATATACAGCCAAGACAGACCCAACACGGTCGCCACTGCAAAGGTGCTATAGCCGGTGTACCCCCCGAAGGTCAGCATCAGCGTGGCGGCCATAAAGGCCAAGATATAACCGACAATATGTCTTTTTGCTGCGGCTGTTCCCTGCTTGACGGGCAGAATCGGGATGGCAGCAGCAGTGTAATCATCAAACCGAAAAACAGCGATGGCGTAGCAGTGAGCCATCTGCCATAAGCTGAAGATCGACAACAATATCAATGCTCCCATGTCGAAGCGACCGGTGACTGAGCAATATCCAGCGAGGGGCGGTGTGGATCCTGCCAGACTACCGATCAACGCGCCGTAGACCGAATTGCGCTTCATGTACAGGCTGTACACGCCCACATAAATCACAAGGCCCGCCAGCACGATGACAACGGACAGCTGGTTTGTTGCCGCCCAGAGCAGCGCCAGGCCCGCAATGCCCAAAATCGTGGCGTAGCATACGGCGATCTTCAGTGAGATTAGCCCCTTGGCAAGGGCGCGGTTGCGTGTCCGAATCATTTTTCGATCTATTTTTCGATCGACACAGTTATTGAAAACGCAACCAGAAGCGACTACCAGGGATATACCGATCAGAGTCGCCGGGAGAGCAAGGCCATCAGTCCGCCCTTTCGAGGCAAGAAAAAAGCCCGCTACCGTGGAAACAAGGTTGCCAAAAATGATCCACGGTTTGGCGACGAGCAAATAGTTTTTGATCCTTTCAGGCATTCTCACATCATTCGATAATACAGGTCGTACATAATCCAGATGGTTCCACCGACGAAGAGGGTCATGATCATCAAAGTTAACATCAAGGCCAGCACGTTCCAACGCGCGGCTGATGAAGCGTCTAAATGCAGGAAGTAATGCAAATGCACCAGAATCTGCACAATGCCCGCACTGAATATGGCGGCTAGGGTCACCGAGGAGGACAACGTACCGCTCATAACCAATGCAAACGGAATGGCAGTCAGAATGAGAGAAAGAACGAAACCGGTGAGGTAAGATTTGAGACTTCCCCTGCTTACGCCGGTGCTGTCGATAAATGCTTGACTCATTTACACAACTCCAGTCAGGTAGACGATACTGAATATACCGATCCAGATGATGTCCAGAAAATGCCAGAACATACTCAGACGCATCAGCCGTGATTGAACAGGAGAGGTCAACCCTTTGACGGCGACCTGCGCTATCACGACCGCCATCCAGATCAGCCCGAAAGTCACATGGATACCGTGAGTCCC
>CAINUH010000165.1 GCA_903853735.1 uncultured Desulfomonile sp.
CCTGGTTATATTTCTTTTACTTTACCCGTCCACATTGCCGGCAGCCATGGAGCAGCGCACCGCACTGGTCATCGGCAACAGCGCCTATCAATCCGGACCCCTGAGTAATCCGGTAAATGACGCCGCTGATATTGCCGCCATGCTGAAGAAACTCGGGTTTGCCGTCACTCTCAAGACAGATGCAGGCTTACAGGAAATGGACGAGGCCATTGAGACGTTCGGCAATAACCTGAAGAAAGGCGGCGTGGGATTGTTTTACTATGCCGGACATGGAATCCAGGTCAATGGAATAAACTACCTGGTGCCGATTGGTGCAAAAATAAACAAAGAGACGGATGTCAAATACCAAGCTGTCGATGCCAATAAAATCCTCGATGAAATGGCAACTGCCAACAACGGTCTGAATATCGTCATGCTCGATGCCTGCCGCGATAATCCCTTTGCCCGGAGTTTCAGGAGCGCCTCAAGGGGGTTGGCGATCGTCAGCAGCGCTCCGTCCGGAACCTTTATTTCCTATTCCACAAGCCCCGGAAACGTGGCCCGGGATGGCGATGGGCGCAACAGTCCTTACACGTCCGCATTGCTCGACTATATGCAAGCCCCCGGACTGACGATTAGCGATGTGTTCATCAATGTGCGCACCAAAGTGAAGAAGGAAACCGGTCAGGTTCCCTGGGAGCTGTCATCCCTGGAGGGGCAGTTCTACTTCGCGCCGCAAAGCAGCAGCCCCAATAGCCTGGCCGAAATTACTTCCCACACGTCGAGATCGGACTCCTATTCCGATACCGAGGCGATACTGCGCAAGAAGGAAGCCCTGGATAGGGAGAAACAGGAACTGGAACGAGAAAGGCAGGAATTGGCAAGACAGAAGGCCTTAGATGCGGAGAGAAGGGAGTTGGATGCAGAGCGCAGCAAGCTGGCCGAGGAGAAGAAACAGCTTGCCATGGGTAATCGCCCTCTCAACCCACAGTCAAGGAGACCGCCAGGAACGGCCGGTTCATAGCCTATGACAACGGGACGGTTCTGGATACGCTGACGAATCTGATGTGGGCCGTGAAAGACAACGGGAGCGACATAAACTGGGCGGACGCCAAGTCCTATTGCGAGCATTACCGCGGGGGCGGCTATACCGACTGGAGGATGCCGACGCCGCGTGAATTAGGGGGATTGCACGATAAGTCTAAAACTTATAAGTCTGAATGTCGTGGTCCTTTTGGCGGCACCTACGATATTCATACGGCAGAATTAATTCGTATGACATGCAGTTTCTTATGGACTTCGGAAACCGGTTCCGACGACGATGCGCGTGTCGTCGATTTCGAACGTGGCGTAATGCCTTTAATTTACAGGTCGGGGGGCAGCTACCACCGGGCACTCCCGGTGCGTTCCGGTAAATGAGTCCATTTATCGCTTCCTCACCTCGACGGGGTGATGAACGGTTGAAAAGATTTCCGTACCCGTTTACTTTTCCATCTCTTTCTTGAGATTATCAAGCTCCAACCGGTTGTTCTTGTAAGTCTTATCAAAGACCTTTTTATCGTCAAAGTTTTTTGATCTGATCGTATGCACGACAATAGTCCCAACCGGCGTCTCCGTCAGGTCATAACCCACATCAACGGCATAAGGCTGTTCTTGGGTGATCCACGCCACCCGCGTCGGCGGTTTGTATTCCGTGATTTCAGTCGGGTTCTCGGTGCCGATGCCGTGGTGCTTCTGGACAAACTTCACGCCTGCACCGATCCTTTGGGTGGTTAAAAACTTAATACTGGCTACAAAAGTGGCGTACTGGGGATGCGTTGAAACATCTGCGATATAATTGAATACCTTCTTTATAGGGGCTTCAATTTCCACTTGCAGTTTCATCTCGGCCATCAGGTTACCCTCCGTTAAAATATTTGAACCCTTTGCCTCTGGTTTCGTCATCGAATATCATTTAACAGGTTGGATCTCAAGCAGAATCGCCGAAGGCTTCGGGTGAGTGGCGCAGGGGAACTCCCCCCCTGCGCTCTCTCAGAACCGTACATGAATCTCTCGACTCATACGGCTCCCATTATCCAGCCGTTGGTCTTATGCCAAACTGCCAATGCGGGAACAACTGGGGTTGCCTTTTAGCTATTCCCCCCAACCAATATACCGCTCTGGTTAGATGGCTTTTCAACCTTTTAAATTTCCTCCTCGCCCATCTGACCAGTATATTGTTCAGATGTTGCAAGGTTGGATACAGCGCAGATTTATAAAAGCTTCCGTAGTAGTTTATCCACCCTCTTACTATTGGGCTGACTACCTTGGCCAAATCTTCCAAGGATTTATCACTCCTCAGATGCAGTTGCCATCGCCGACTCTTTTGTCTCATCTCTTTTCCTGCCTTACTGCTTACTCCAGGGGAAAAGCTGATGAAGTATCTCCCCTTTCGATCCTTCGATTTCCTAGGCCGGAAAGTGAAGCCCAAAAAATCAAAGCTTATCGAAGGGTATTCTTCCCTGCGGTTAGAATCTTTGCAGTAGACAATGCGAGTCTTTTCCGGGTGAAGCTCTAACTTGCATTCCCCGAATCTGACTTCCAGCGCTTTCCTTAGTGCAATCGCTTCTGGTTTCGTCCGGCAATGCACAATTCCATCATCAGCGTAGCGGCAGAAGGGAAGCTCAGGATAGTTCCGTTTCATCCAGACATCAAACACATAATGCAGAAAAAGATTGGACAGAACCGGGCTTATTACACCACCCTGCGGCGTTCCCTTCGTCCTCTCCATCAGTGTGCCGTCAGCTTTCTGAAACGGCGCCTTCAACCATCTATCGATGTACAGAAGTATCCATTTGCTGTCCGTATGCTTTCTTACTGCCCGCAGCAGAAGTTCATGGTCAATATTATCGAACAGACCTTTGATATCGAATTCAAGCACCCAGTTGTATCGCCAGCATCGCTGCCTTGTTACGCCTACTGCCTGAATCGCCGATTTATTTGGCCTGTACCCGTATGAGTCTTCGTGAAAGTGTGGCTCTACCATTGGCTCAAAGTTCAACTTTGTCACCATCTGCGCCACTCTGTCAGACACCGAAGGAATACCGAGCATTCTCTCCCCACCTGTCTTTTTCGGTATCGATACCGTCCTGACCGGTAATGGGAAGTAACTTCCCGATGTCATACGATTCCAGATTCTGTAGAGATTGTTTTTCAGGTTTCTCTCAAAATCTGTTATTGACTCATGGTCTACACCTGCCGCTCCCTGGTTCGCTTTTACATGTTTCCACGCCTCTACGACAACCTCCTTGGAAATCTCAAACGGCTTTGCCTTCTTCACCGGTTCCTCCCATCAACTGGTTGACCTGTGAATCCGGCTGAATAACCCACCCCCTTCGCTCCAGACGCATTACCATCCTTCGTCGCTACTACGAGGTGGTCCGCCCCTGTGTTCCGCATCGGTACTCTCATTCTTGTGGGTCCTCCACTTGAATTTCTCCCTTACCATCGGAACGACAGGTTCCCGCGTTGCACATGAAAGCCTGAATCAA
Organism: uncultured Desulfomonile sp.; assembly: GCA_903853735.1. The sequence continues at coordinate 3,510 of CAINUH010000165.1, forward strand.
GTTCACGCCGCCTCCATACCGGATGCCGCTCAGTCTGTAAGCAGGTTTCATCTGAGCTCGTCCCGAGACTACGTAACCCCTCGGTTTTGACATCGTCTGGTGCTTTTCGACACGTGATCAGCGGTTCACTTGTGTTCGTCTCCTTGATTCTCACCTGACAAGGTCTAGCCTTGCCTTTTCCTTAACGCTCACCACAATGGCTCTTTACCAATGCAGCTTAAGGTGGTTTGAAGCCCGTTCCTACAAACCGACTTCGAGGGGCCTACCCTCATCTTTCATGCACCTTCGCGGCGCACTTACGTATAGCACCTTGTGTTCTCATCCGTAGATTCTTGTGGGGCCTATGAATTAACGGTTATAATCTGAATTGTAAGAGTCATCATAAGGGATGCCTCAGCAGTGTCAGATTCCAATTTCAGATTGAATCATCTAACCGATGCAGCTTTGGAGCAACCGAAACAGATTCCCCCCCATGTACGCTGCGATCTCGTCATGGGAAAACCCGACCTCTTGCATGGCGGTTGCGAGATAGGTCAAGTCCCTGATGTCACGGTACCCCGTGATGTGATTGAAGCTCGGCCATCCCCCATCTGTTCCCAGGCCGACATGTATCATCCCTAGTCGCTGCTTCATCTCCAGAATTTCCCGCGCCCAGTCTCCAAAGGTCATACGGATGGTGCTCGGCGACCGGTACCCCTGCGGCCAAGTGCAGATCACACCACCGGTCTTTGCCACCAGTTCCATGTCCCTCCAAGTCCGCATCCGACCACAGCGCTCAGCGTTGTTGCCGGCGCAAGGGCTTGTGTGAGAATCCAGGAGCGGACGGGTCGTCATCTCCACGACCTGATGAAGTGTTGTAGCGTTGGCATGTGCCAAATCCACAACCATGCCTAACCCCTGCATTCGCTCAACAATCTTCCGTCCAGCGGGACTCAAGCCGTTGTTCCGCGGGGTCGAATCCGACCCCGGCTGCGGCATCGCGTCTCCGATTTCGTTGTTATGGGTATGGACTAGCGTGATCATTCTGACGCCGTACCGATAGAACTCGTCGACCCTCTCCGGCTTCCCTTCCAGGGGGTCTCCCCCCTCGATAGAGAAAATGGCACCAGGCGGAGAGATGGGTCCTGTGGCCTTCGGCACATCGGAAGCCTTGAGCACCAGTTTAATCTTTCCTGAACGTAAATCGTATTTCCACGAGTCCAATTGTGTCATCACACTGGTATACTCGGAACCTTTCAATCGCCCACCGCGTGCGTACACTTGATCACCTACGGCGGCAAAGCAACTGGCAACCATCCCCAATTCCTTCATATACTCTATGGTGGAGGTATAGGGGGGTCGCTCGGAGTAGGAGCATTGACAGTCCCAGTCAGGATGGGAGTGGGCATCAATGATTTGGATGTCTCCGAAAAGCGCCGTGGCCTTTTGGCTGCGGATGGTCTCGGCACAGGAGGTGAGATTCCCTAAGGCCAAAGACAGGCCACAAAATCCGGAGTAGCGTAAGAATTGCCGACGGTTCATCTTGCCCCTCCTCTGCACAGTTCTAGAATACACTAGTCTCAATATCGCACAATTCGATGATACTCTATTATTGAGGAAATAACACCAATGATAACCGATTGCAATCATGCCTCTTCGCCAAATGGGCTGGGCGTGGTGTCTTGGCAACACTGTGCCCAGCATTGTGGGCTAACTTTACAAGTACCTAGGTCGAAACGCCTCGAAGACGTTGGTGATGCTTGGAGCAGCAAATATCGTGATGGTCATGAGCGGTTTCCTCCTGCCCAAGTCGCAGACAACACAACTGAGTCCTGTACGTTGAGGATGCTTTGAAAAACTAAGAAATGTTAATGATAACGTAATAATAGTTAAGAA
>CAINUH010000166.1 GCA_903853735.1 uncultured Desulfomonile sp.
AAAGCTCTTCCCCTTCGCGCGCGTTCTCCGAATGACTTCCAAGCCTGGTAGTTTCGGAAGCCCCAGATCTACAATGGCGAGGTCGATCGGGTATTCCAGTGCGAAATGGAGTCCCTCCTCACCATCCGCCGCTTGGTCCACAGCGTAGCCCTCTTCTTTCAGCCGACGGGAGACTTCCACGAGAAGCGTCGGATCATCTTCGATCAAAAGAACGCGCATCTTCAGTTCCCGGGATATGCGTCTACAGTCAGAATCCGGATCTTCCCGTCGGAGATCACTTTGATGCGGTAGTACCCATGTCCTTCCCCGGTTTTCACGAGTTGCGCCGAGAGAATTCGTCCTTCCTGCTGCTTCTGCGCGATGGACATCGCCTGGCTCGGCGGCATGGGCCGCCGTTCGGGTCGATAGGCATGCCAGTTCTCCGCAAACGCGGTCCCAATGCCCCATAGGAGAAAGGCCAAGGGAATCATTCGCCAGCGCCTCATACCCTCCTATGGTGCCACGGGTTCCGTCGTGACGCGAACCCTTATTCGACCCTCCGGCCTGTACGGAAGACGCGTCCGATAGACTTCACCCCGATATTCATACTCCACTCGATACCCGTCGAGTCGTTCCTCGTTCCGGACACGATCGATCGGTCGACAATCCCGAGCATGCCGGATCTCTTCGTATTCCCCATACCGATTGGAATGCTCGGCCATAGTTCCGCCAATCACTCCGCCTAAGATCGCCCCCCCGACGGTTGCAGCGGGCCTGCCTCGTCCATGGCCGAGCCCGTTCCCGATCAGGCCGCCCAACAAGCCACCTACCAATGTTGAGCCGGTCACGCTGTGTCTCGGCCCGTCGTACTCCGTCCGAATCTCCCGTTCCCGGCATTCCCGATCCTGCACATGTACCTCCACCTCCGTCACAACCGGTTCGACGCGGATCACGCGGGCCCAATCGTACGAAGACTGCTGCAAAATCTCCTGCTGGGCATGCGCTGAAAGAGGGAGAAACAACAGCGCGTTCCAAAGAGATGCCAACAAGTATTTTTTCATCGAAGGTCTCCTTTCCATCCTCATTACGAAACTAGATTACAAAAAGAAGGCTGAACGAGACCTGAACCGACTGGACGCCTTGCGTAGATTTATTATCTATATCTTATGATTATTATATACATCAAAACTATGTATTGGTTATCGCAATTCACCGGGCTTAGCCTTCGTTCTGGAATGAAATGAAAGGAGCCTGGCATGCATACACTCAACACATCCACCAAACCGCAAGGTCTCCGCGATCGACCGTTCATCTGGTCAGATGAACTCGAAGAGCTGATGTCGATCGACGTTCACCGCCCCCAACGAAGACCCGAAAAGGTCCCGACCGGGGATCTCTCGATCGACTACCTGTGCGCCTTCGACATCATTTCGACGCTGATTCACAAGTAGCGGCGAAAGCGTCTCGAAAGGCTTCCGCAACACGCTCTACCACCGGCTCGTCTTTGACGGTTCCACGGCAAATTAGCCAGATCTTGTGCTGCCAAAAACCGTTCTTCGGGCCGAGAACCGCCAGATTCTTATGCAGTATTTCTCGTTCGGCATACTCCAGCGGGGCTAACATCATTCCGGCTCCGTCAACAGCAGAGCGGATAACGGAAGCGCTGGAATCGCTCTCAAACAAAGCCCGGGTCGGAAGACCTTTTTTCTCGAGAAACATCTGAATCTCGTTCCGAAGCTTCGACCCCCAGTTCGGCATGACCCATCCGGTCGGAAGAACTTTGCAGGCCTTTTCGACTGAATCCAGTTCGCCCATTCTCTTCTTCGGCAACTGAAGCTGTTCCAACGTCTTCCTAGCCACCATCAGATAGACCGGCATTGAGAACTCCTGGATCTGATGGAGATGCTCGTCTGCTGCGGCATAGTTCGTCAGGATGACATCAAGCTCGCCATCTGAAAGCCTCTGAAGCAACATTGGATGGGCTCCCGAATTCATCGTCACCAGAAGCCGCCTTTTTCCGGGCTCTTCACGAACCAGGCGACTCACAATATCGGCGACAAAAACTCGATCGATCT
>CAINUH010000167.1 GCA_903853735.1 uncultured Desulfomonile sp.
CAGCCATTGCAGTGATGAGACTCGAATCTACACCGCCACTTAGCAGTATCCCAACGGGCACATCAGCTACCAGTTGTCGCTTCACAGAGTCTTCAAGCAAACCCTCCAATTCCTCCAAGAGAGCGACCTCATCTAACTTTGCAGACTTACCACTCGCAGAAGCCAGATCAGGAAATCTCCAATAACACCATACGCGAGAGGCTCCGTTGTCCAGATCAAAAGTGAGAGCATAGGCTGGCGGTAGTTTGTTCACACCCTGGAGGATGCAACGATCGCCAGGCACATAGCCAAAGGCCAAATAGCAGTCCAGCGCTACAGTATCCAAGCGCCGTGGAAATGTTGGGTCCGCCATGAGTGCCTTAAGTTCTGAGGCAAAGTGGAGCGAGCCATTTTCCAACCGATAGAATAGCGGTTTTTCACCAGCTCGATCCCGAGCGAGAAAGATCCGACGTCGCTCGGCATCGTAAAGACCAAATGCGAACATCCCGTTGAAGTGAGTCAGGCAATCCAGCCCCCATTCCCGATAGGCTCCGAGTATGACTTCCGTGTCACTGTTTGACCTGAATGTGTGCCCCTTGGCCTCCAGTTCCGGACGTAAGTCTTGAAAATTATAGATCTCACCATTAAAAACTATGCTCAACCCCCCAGTGGAATCTTGCATGGGTTGGTGTCCGGAATAACTTAAGTCAAGAATCGCAAGCCGCCGATGCGCTAATCCCACGTGACCGTCATCTGACCACCATGCTCCGGCGTCATCTGGGCCACGATGATACATTGTATCTCGTTGAGCGATCAGAAGATCACGATTGTTGATCGGAGATTGGGAGGCTATGCCTATGATGCCGCACATAATGGGGATTGCCTATTATAATAGTTCGCCGTGTTTCCCAAAAATGGAACTGAAACTATCTCGTCCTACTGTAGAACTCTTTAATTTTTTCTACTATGTATTCAATTTCGTGATCAGTGAGCCTGGGATGAATGGGGATGCTCAAAGCGTACTCATTGAGCTTCTCGCTGTTGGGCAGATGTTTGGAGGTTTGCTCATAGAGCGGATTCAAGTGAAGAGGATGATAGCGAAGAGTGGTATAAATTCCTTGATCAAGGAGATAATGGGCTAACTCATCGCGATGCTGTACCCTTATGCAGTAGGTAAAATAGGAATGTTGGTCACTGTCACAGGGACCGACCGGGATATTGATTGGATCGACACTGGCAAATTCGTCTTGATATATGTTCCAAATCTCTTCTCGCCGTCTTTGCAGCTTGTCAATCTTGTCAATCTGTACCATGCCGATGCTTGCCGCAATATTAGTCGGCAACATTTTGATAAAAGGCTCCTGAATGTTGTATTCCCACCACCTCACTTTTCGGCTGGTTTCAGAGACTGCAGCGTCGAACCCCGATTTCCCGATTCCGCAGTAACGTAACATTTTCGCTCTGTCGATCCATTTTGGGTCTCTTGCTGTTATGCCGCCACCTTCTCCGGTCGTCAGGTTCTTAACAGCGTCGAAGCTAAATATTCCGACGTCACCTATGGCCCCACACGGAAGACCATTATATGTGGAGCAAACAGCATGTGCAGCGTCTTCGATAACTGGGAATCCTAGATCTAGAATGGGTTCCATGTCAACCGACAGGCCAGCGTAATGGACGACCATGATAGCCCTAGTTTGAGATGAAATATGAGGCTCGATGTCCTGTCTGCGGACGTTCATTGTCAGTGTATCCACATCGCAAAAAACAGGCCTGTGTCCACATAGTAGAATTGCTTGAGCGCAGGACACCCAAGTAAAACTTGGAAGTATTATTTCTGAACCTATAGGCAGATCCAACAAGGTCACCGCCAAAAACAATGCGTTGGAGCCGCTGTCCACCATGGCAAAATTTGTCACGCCAAATTTTTCACAATACTTCTTTTCGAATTCTTCCACATTCTTGCCAAATCCCATCCACTGTGACCGCATGCAGGCTGTAACTTTGTCTATTTCGTCATTGCCAACCAGTGAACCAAACACAGAAATCATGAGTA
>CAINUH010000168.1 GCA_903853735.1 uncultured Desulfomonile sp.
GCAGGTGCCCATCGTCATTGAGCCATGCGCCACAAATCTTCGGTACCTGAAGACAAAACAGGACAAGATGGGGCATCTTTACGACCTAAAGAGTGTTGTTTGATTACTTCTGAAAATGGGGCATTTTTGAAGATCTCTGAGCGATTTCGTAGTGACGGTAGTGTGGAGGCATTATGACCACGATAGTCGAAGGTGTTCTAACCTGTGCAGGTCTGAAAGCTGCGCTGGTGGCCAGTCGTTTCAATGACTTTATTGTCTCCAGGCTGATTGACGGGGCAGTGGATGCCCTTGTTCGACATGGTGCATCGGAGGAAGACATAACAATCATAAGAGTGCCTGGAGCATTCGAGATTCCCCAGGTAGTGGCTAAGGCGGCCGCAACAGGAAAATACGATATGGTGGTAGCCCTTGGGGCGGTCATTAGAGGTTCAACCCCTCATTTTGAATACATAGCGGCTGAAACGGCAAAAGGAGTGGCACAAGTGTCGATAGAAGCTTCCATTCCCGTGTCATTCGGAGTTCTGACTACTGATACAATTGAACAAGCCATAGAGCGGGCTGGGTCAAAAGCAGGGAACAAGGGGGCCGAGGCCGCAATGTCCGCAATAGAAATGGCAAATCTACTCAGACAGATCTAGAAGGGGGTTCTCCACCCCCCTCAATCTTTTCTGTTTGACAGTGTAAATTTCCATCTTAAAGTGCCATCCAGACGAAAGACTCGTGAATTTGTTCTTCAGGTTCTCTTTGCCGCAGACGCAAGGAATCAAGATCCCAACGACGCCCTGCAATTTCTGGAAATTCACTTCGAAGGCCAAGTGGATGAAGATCTGAAAATGCACAGAGTTGCCAAAGAATTCGCTAGGGACCTGGTTGCGGCTGTGTCCCAAAACTTGGAGGCCATAGATAAACTTATCTCTCGCTTGTCCCACAACTGGAAGCTCACCAGAATCAATCGTGTAGACCGCAATATACTCAGAATGGCCATTGCTGAGTATACCAGCTTCCACGAGGTCCCAGGAAAGGTCATTCTCAACGAAGCCATAGAGATAGGGAAAAAATACGGCGCCGAGAACTCCTCAGCTTTCATAAACGGGATTCTTGATAGAATCCAAGTCCTGGAAAAACGTCCGGCATCGGCCCCACAGTTGCAAGAACTTCTAGAAGCGCTTGACTAAGCCGGTTCAAAGTTTTAAAATTCTTATTGAAGAATTTTGCCATGTCGGGGTTTCTGCCCATGACGGCACGCACCAATAGACCATCCGGGTTTTTCCGGGGAGTATTTACCTACAGTGTAAGCGAGCATATTTCGCTTAGTGCTTTCGCTTTGTTTGCCTGCCTCTGTCTCGTAAATCCAACTGATGTTTTCGCCCAATCTGTTGGTACAGGCAAGCCTGATAGCCGTGAGGAAGGCGGAGTTTCCCCAGGCAAATCTTCCGCTGTAATAGGGGATTCAGGGTACGTAGTACCCATTCCGGAAATCAGCATCCGGAATATCATAGGAGAGCGGCCTCCAAAAAGGTCTCCAGAGGATGAGGAACAGGACAAGAAATTGCCTCCTCAAGAGAAATCGTATTCCAGGGACTTGGAAGACACGGACCCTGCCGCTCCTGTTCAACGACTCCCTTTCGATCCTGTTGAAGGAGATTCTCCTGACCGGCAGTCTGGTGTAGAGGAGTCTCCGTCCCTCGAAACACCACCTGAAACGACCACCAACGAACCGTTGCCCGCTGAGTCTCAACCCGCGAAAAAGGAAGCTGCCGACAAAGATTCCGAGAGCCCATGGCTGAAGCCTCCGTTAGCCCCTGAGGATATCGGCGAAAGGCCCTTCGAAGCCAAAAAAGAGGTTTTGAGAGGGAAGGTGCTTCCCAGGATCCCTTCCGTGCTCAATACTGACCCATCCAAGGAGGCTCTCAAGCCACTTACAGTGGACAGCGTTACAGGTCAAAACTCGACAGAGCCTGACGAATTGCTCCCTCTTGACACTCGCAGAGACCCTGAGATAGTCTCCGTAGTCGAAACACAACCCGAACCAGAGCGCACAACTCAACCAGATTCAGCACCTGCATTGGAAACAGAACAACCCGGTCAGCAGAGTCCTGAGCCTCAGCCAATGCAACCGCCTGAGCCCGGAGAAGTTGGTCGGGGCAGGCCCAGTCTTGAGCCTGTCGAAGAAAAGGAGGAAGCCAAAGAAAGCATACCGTCGAGAGAAAAGCTGCCCCCCCCTGCCAAAGAATATGTCCCATCTCCATTGGAAGACGACGTCCTGGATAGCCGTGAGGTGAAGAGCTACCTTAAGGAAACCGCACCTATCCTGGAAGAACTTTCACTGCTCATGACCCGATCTCCGGCTTTGACCATAGAAGATTATGATCCATCTGACGCCAATGCCCCTGTCATACCCCAGGACATTCTCGTGAAAATGAATTCTATGAAACGAGAACTTGAAGTTTTGGACTCCAAGACCTTTGCGGTCATTCCCCCTGCCAAATATTCCGATTTCCATTCATTAATCAGGCAGTCAATAACTCAAGCACACCAAGCCTGCCATTCAATCATAGAATACTTTCAGGAAAGCAAGTCCGAGAACTTTCAGAAGGCACGAGAACATTTGCTGAAAGCGGGAGAACTTATCAGGAGAACCCAATTGCACCCCGATCACGGTTAGGTGGTATTGTCTAGGCTTCTTGCAGACTTCGGTAATAACCGTGTCGGCCTATTACTGCGCTGGGGGGCGATGTGGGGCTTTTAAACATATTCCGTGTACCTCGTCGTCAATGATTCTTTCCAGAAAAACAAAAAATGCGTTTGAATCGTGAGAGGTTTCGGTCGATTGGACCCTTACAGGTATGTAGTTGTCAGTTCGGCCGACGAAGGTTTGGGTTTTTGGATCCGGCCTAGACTCCGGAATCACTTTGAAAGTTTTACCGAGAGACCTCTGGAAGAAACTATTTTTCAACGTCCTTGAAAGAGTTCTCAATTGTTGAACCCGCTCCCTGAGAACATTTTCAGGGACCTTTGGCCCCATGGATGCTGCAGCGGTGCCAGGTCGGGATGAAAAAGGAAAGACATGTAAATAAGAAGTTCCTGAGTGCTCTATAAGCTGCACGGTTTGGCGAAACGCGTCTTGGTCCTCACCGGGAAATCCAACCATAACGTCAAGGCCTATGCAAGCATCAGGGATATGCCTCAAAATTCTTTCAGTCAGTGCCTTGATCGACGCTGAGTTATAGGGGCGTCCCATGATTTTCAGTATCCTGTCGTCCCCACTTTGCAATGGGATATGAAAGTGTCGACACAATCTGTCTTGTCCGGCAACCAATTCGATCAGGCGAGGAGTAATATCCTGAGGCTCTATCGAACTCAGTCTGAAGCGAACATCGCCGGCTTCTTCAAGGAGGCCTTGCAGAAGGTCCTCCACTACGAGTGAGGGAGTCAGGTCTCTGCCGTAGCCTCCCAGGTTGATGCCCGTCAACACGATTTCCCCATACCCTCTGTCCTTCAGATACTGGACATGGGCTTTGACCCTACCTATCGGCAGGCTCCTGGAAGGTCCCCTGGCTATGGGGACGATGCAGTAAGCACAGTTATGGGAGCACCCATCCTGGATTTTCAAGAAGGCTCTCGCTCGTCCGGGAATTCCGGGTACGACCATATCGACGAACTCGCAGCAGTTCCATGAGCCTAGCCGCTCCTGTCCCTCAGGCAGTACAAGGCCCCTGGCAACAAACGATTCAAAATGGTCCTTGTCAAAGGTTCCGAGCACGCTCACAGCTTTGGATACCCCCTCCACGGCCAATGGGTTGACTTCCGCCAGACATCCTGTAACGACTAATTGGGCTCCAGGAAACGTCCTGGAAAGCCTGTTTATTAGACGGCGCGATTTGCCTTCAGCCTTAGAAGTGACGCAGCAGGTATTAATTACGATAAGGTCGGGGTGTTGCGAAGACGATACGACTTCATAGCCTCGGTCCCTAAGGATTTGTGCCATTGCCCACGCTTCAGTCTGGTTCACCTTACAGCCCAAAACATGAACCACTGCTGTTTTTCTTGACTGATTGGGTTTCGTTCTTATCATTTTTGACATGACCGCTTATTAATGCTATCAATCCACGCATTCAAGGTCAATTCCCCTGGGGCGGGTGAAAATAGGCAAAGCAAATCCGCCGCAGACGGAGGGCAGCATTTGAGAAAAATCGACTTCCGTAAAACGGGTATCTCGTCCATGGCAATTCTTTTTCTTATCTCTTGTGCATGGGCAGAACAACCAGCTAAGTCTCCCGATGAGGATCGCGGAAATTCAAAGGATTCTATACATGCAGTTTTCCATATCAAGCCTCCTCAAGGTTTCAAGCAGGAACCGGTAGACGAGACCGGTATTCTCAAATGGAGAAAAGATTCTGGTGAGATATACGTGGTAGTCGGCGATCTTTTTTTCAATTCCAGTGCCATGTTGTTCAAATCTGTGCGAAAAGCAGCGGAAAATGATAAGAACATCCACGAAC
>CAINUH010000169.1 GCA_903853735.1 uncultured Desulfomonile sp.
CGTAACTCATAGGAGTTTTGACAAGAATGCGCGCACTGATAGTGGAAGACGAAAGTAAAACTGCCCAATATCTGAAAAAGGGTCTCTCAGAACACGGGTTTGTAGTAGATATCGCAGAAAAGGGAGAGGATGGTCTCCATCTCGCCTTAACCGGTGATTATGCGCTGATTATCCTCGACGTTATGCTACCCGACCGGGACGGCTGGTCTGTGATCACAGAGTTGCGGGAGAGCGGAAAAAAGACGCCAGTTATCTTCCTGACAGCACGGGATACGGTCCAGGACAGGGTTAAGGGTCTGGAATTGGGGGGAGACGACTACCTCGTCAAACCCTTCGCCTTTTCGGAATTGCTTGCCCGTATCCGGACTATCCTTCGCCGGGGACCGGACAGGCAACCGGAATCGATAGTCATAGCGGACCTGGAGATTGACTTCTTGCGGCACAAGGCTGTACGCAGCAAGAAGAGGTTGGACCTGTCGCCGAAGGAGTTTCAGGTCTTGTGGCTCCTCGCCCGTCGTGCAGGGGAAGTGCTCACCAGGACTTTTATTTCCGAACAGGTCTGGGACATCAATTTTGACAGCGACACGAATATAGTAGATGTGGCAATTCTGAGACTCCGTAAAAAGGTTGATGATCCTTTTCAACCCAAGTTGATTCATACCGTCCGTGGTGTAGGATACGTCCTTGAAGATCGCTCAGAGCAGATTGAATCCTAAAAAGATGCTTGCCATGCCCCTGTCATCGTCTATTACCAAAAGATTAACGCTCCTCTATGCCTTATCGGCATTTGTTCTTCTCGCTGTCTCTGCAGTTTTCCTCGACTGGGTCCTGACGAATGACATGGAGAGGGGCGACAACCAGTTCCTCGTTTCAGAGATACAGAGCCTGCGCGTTCTGTTACGAGAGCACCCTAAAAACATTGACGCATGGAGAGAAGAGGTGGAGCGGGAAACCCTTGCCTCGGCATCAGCGTTCATAAAGTATTACGTAAGGGTTCTCAATGAGGCGGGCGAAACATTGATTGAGACCCCCCGTATGGATCAAGTTGTCGGGTCTACATCGTTTCCTGCTCCCGAAAAATACTTTAATCCTACAGAAAAGGGAGTCAAACATAGGGCCCATGATGGCAGATCTCTCCTTCTGATGAGTGCTGCTGTGGATCCGCACCGTTCTGAGACAAAGAAGAAAGTTATTCAGATAGCGCTCGACATGTCCCATGAAAATGCAATCATTGCGGACTACCGTCGTAAAGTGGCGATCGTTCTTATTGCGGGAGTTCTCTTTTCCGCCGCCATAGGTTTTTTTATAACCCGTGAAGGGCTGCGCCCTCTAAAGAAAATAGCCAGAGTAGTCAGGGGGATTGGTCCCGAGCAACTCCATGCCCGGGTAGGAGTTGAGGGTTGGCCGGAAGAAATCACCGTCCTGGCGAATTCTTTCGATAAGATGCTTGAGCGGCTTGAGAATACGTTCGCCACGCTGTCACAGTTCTCGGCCGATATGGCCCATGAATTAAGGACGCCGATCAACAACCTGAGAGGAGAGGCAGAGGTTACCCTGTATAAGGCGAGAACAGTCGATGAGTACCGTCAGGTATTGGAATCAGCCCTGGAAGAATATGGGCGTCTTTCCCGCATGATCGAGAACCTCCTGTTCCTGGCCCACGCCGAGAGCAAGGATACACTGGCAAGAC
>CAINUH010000170.1 GCA_903853735.1 uncultured Desulfomonile sp.
ATCGAAGCAAAGTGGGGAGAGTATACCCAGAGCCTGACCTTCTTCGAACAGCATATCGGCCACGGAGCCATCGAGCAGGTCTATGGGTGTGATTACCCCAGATCGCAGTCCGAATCCCATCGGGAAAACTGGATGGTAGTTCCCCCGGAAATTGCCGCAGAAATCAACAAGGGGAACATGGACAAGATGGTCAAAGCGTGGCTCGGAGGGAAGAGGGCCATCCTCAGGTACACGGAGGACGGAAAGCTCAAGTCCATCAACAGGGTTCCCGTTGAAGAAATCTTGGGAACAACGCCCAGACTCGACAAGTACCCCAACCAGAACAACTTCTCCGTAGGGGACATCATCGTCCTCGGCGCTCACAGATTCGACTCGGAAGACAGCGGTTCAGGAAGAAGGAACGCCGAAGACACTCTCAAGTCTTTCATGGAAAACGGAACCATCGAAGAAGGAGAACAGACATCCTCAAGGACGCGCAGGCTGAACTGGGCACAGGGACTCATGGACCCCTACGTTGGTCAGATCGCAATGATCGAAGCCATCGGGCCGAAGGACTACAGCGGCGAAATCAACATGAAGGTTTCGGGGAATCCCTGGTTCTGGCATATGAACGCCTGCCGACTCGCCACCGTCGAGGAAAAGATCGAACTCCTTTCCAAACCTCAGGCCACGGCTCCAGCCGCAGTCCCCGCCAAGCGCTCACATCACAAGAAGCCCGTGGTAACTCCTGTCACCACCCTGGCCCCTGCTCCCGTCCCTGTCAAGCGTTCGCATCACAAAAAGGTGTAAAGTAATCGTCATCAGCCCTCTCCGTATGGGGAGGGCATCTTCTACTCTTGGAGAAATCTATGCTCAGTTGGTACTTACTCCTTGGCCTATTCAAGATTCTGTGGATTTTCATAGCGCTTTTCGTCTTGGATTTGCTCTTCTTGCTGGTCATATGGGTTGAAATAGCCATGGGCACTTGCAACTATTCCGGGTCCATGTTTGATGAAGACAAAAGAAAACGGGATTCAGACGCTGAAAAGAATTATAAATTATTCTGTCTGGCAAAAAGGCCCATTTGGTACATCTTACTAGGAATCCTCGGCCTTGTGATCTCTTTATGGCCGAGCAAAGATATGCTTCTCCAAGCCTATGCCCTATCAGAAGTCTCCAAATTCATGAAAAACAATCCCACTTCCGGTATGAATCCGCAGAATATACTCCAGACGTTTGGAGAACTTTTCTCTCTGATGGAAACCGGAGTTTCCAAGCTTCTTGAGCTTCTCAAGGGCATAATGAAGTGAGTCTCGAAGTCAGCCCGACAGCGAAAGTTATTGGGCTGGATTGGATACTTACGCTTTCCTGTATGGGAAAGCATTTCCAGCTATGAAGGAGTTGGATATGAAGCGAGACAGATTTGAGAAGTTTGCCATTGCTTGCATGGCGAACAGATACACGAAAGAGGCAATAGCCAATATTGCTTATGAAGGGGACACAAAAGGAATAGACTACGCCATTCCCCAGAGTTGGTTCAATGCGCATCCTGAATGCAATTCGAACTCATTCATAGTGACGGATTGCACCCAAATAGGGTATGCCGTTATCGAACTCAGGGATTTGATTCCAAACTCCGTAGCGGACAAGATCATACGGATGGCGGAAATAATGAAGGAAATGGAAGCCGGAAAGGTAGAAGGCTCAAAGTTCACATTCTCAAAGGAAAAGATTTTCTCTCTTGGAGAGGAATATTATGCGCTCTGGGACGAAATCCATCTGTTGATGGGAAGGAAGGCGTAGTATGAGCAAGGCAAGCAGAATGGCGCGGATTGATTATGAGGTACAAGCCTATATCAATCGCAAGAAGAAAGCGGATAAGGCCCAAAACAAGTCCTTACCTGCCAAGACTATTCCCATAAATGGCACTCCCGTGAAAAGCTACGGAAGCCTCTATCCCAAGAGGGATTACTGGAAGTACACCCCGCCTGTTTTCCGCCCTGAAATGAAGTAGGTAACTTTTGCTGATGGTTCTGCCGCTATGTTCCCCGACACTATAATCCATATTGAGATTATAGAGTGCAATTTCTCTTCCAAGCCAGTAGGAGCAGGATTCATTGAGTTCTCCGTAAAGGGTCAGGACAATCCTCTCGGCATTCGCTGTTCTGGAAGATCATCTTCCACGGGTATCCTCTCAAGGGGAATTGTTGACGAGAAACAAATCTGCGATTTCCTACAGGGAAAGGGGAAATTCTACGAACCCAAGCCAGCATTTGTATCCAAGCTCCCCAATTACAGCAGTTCCTATCCGAACAGGGCACTCCTCAGCACTCCAGTAACCGGACTCAATTCCGGTAAGTATGATGACGAATGGCCGGAACTCGGAGTATCAAAAGGTGATACTACAAAGGAGTGGTGGAAGAGGGGAAAGTACGAAACTGACGCGGATTTTGCCGCGTACGACTGAAGGAGGAATATATGGAAGGCATAAAATTCAACTGTGAAGAAGACAGACTCGATAATGTTGTCCTGTATGATGTAGCAGGGGATAAACCATCTATCTATCTCCAAGGGTATGATGCCACCCTATTCAGAAGCGAATGGGACGATGTAATCCATATCTGGGAGATATGTGGTACTAAGGGCGAAAAGAGTTATGGCCCATTTAATAGCTATTCTGAACAAATGGACTGCATAATCGGCATGTATTTCGATGAAGCC
>CAINUH010000171.1 GCA_903853735.1 uncultured Desulfomonile sp.
AGTGGATGATCCTTTGCCCTCTATGGCCACCTTTACACCGGGATAATTTGAGCGGAAGCCCTCGCTCCACAAGGTCATGAGATTGTTAAGTGTATCAGAACCTACGGACTTTAGATTGCCCGACACGCCGCTCACAGCCGTATAAGAAGAAAGCTGCGGATCAATTTCTGTGGCAAGACTAAGGCCGCCTGCCAGGCACGCCAAACAAGCAACGATTGTGCAAAACCTCCGTATCACAAGTCACCTCCAGACAAATGTTTGGTTTGGTCTCTTGAACGGTTTTAAGGTTCTATAGTGAGGGTGCTCGTGTTTTGTTAGAAAAATGTTAGGAGAGAAATAGAATTCGATGAATCCAGATGGTGCCGCATGCCCACTAATTATTAGGTAAAATGGGAGATCTCAAGAAACCGGTCGATAATGTATTTGCCCGAAAACACGTAAAGGATAGCGGTAGAACTCAAGAATGGCCCGAATGGAATGGGAGTAGTGGATGCCGAACCCTTCGTCAGCATGCCCACAAGAGCGGCCAGTGATCCGGTGAGAGACGAAAAGAACAGGACGAAGACCACCCCGTATGGTCCTGTAAAAGCCCCTATCATTGCCAGAAGCTTTATGTCCCCTCCTCCAAGCCCCTCGATACCCCTTATTTTCTCATAGAGGAAAGCTGGAACGTAAAGAACAGCGGCCCCAAAAAAAGCACCTCCAAGTGAGGACTGCCAGTCCAAATTGGGGATCAGACCGGCGAACGACGCCACAATTCCAACGGGAATCCCGTTAAGAGAAATGGCATCCGGAATGATCATGTGATCCAGATCGATCCAGAAAACCACCGACATGGCAGAGCAAAATAAGAGATAAGTCACGAATGCGGCATTAAACCCGCATTTCAGATACAAGGCCGTGCACAGACATGCGCTGATGAACTCTATCACCGGATACCGCAGGGAAATCCTGTTGCCGCAATCCCTGCAGTGACCGCCCAGCAAAAAGAAACTGAGTACGGGCATGTTGTCGTAGAATCTAATGTTACGACCACATTCCGGACATCTTGAAGCCGGATAGGTGATGGATTGGCCTTCTGGAAGGCGAATAATCACAACATTGAGAAAACTGCCGACCACAGCGCCTAACAGGAAGGCTAATGCGGCCTCAAAGATATCCGTTTGCATCTGCATTAGTAATCCTAAGAATCAGGGTCATTCCCAAGAGTTCAGGCCTAGTACTGTTGACCCCAAGGAGAATCGGACATCATTGCCGGCAACGACTATGACATCATACTCCTCAGTCCGGTCTACGACTTGGAGGATGATCGGCGGCGTCTCCGAAGCCGGTGTTGAAGGTCTTGAAACTGCCTCTAAACTCGACTTTCAATGCCTGCCGACTCGACCCTGTAAGAGACTTGAGGCCCCATGAATTCCTCCTCTTCCATTGTAGCAACGATTACCACAATATCGCTGCAGGATACAGCGTTGAGGGTGATATCCCCAACAATTCTCCATTCTTTTTCCAAGGACCAGTCATTTGACGAGGTCATTTTTACTTGAAACAAGTGTTTTACAGATTCGGAAAGTTTCACGTAATCTTCATCCTTGCCATAGATTACCTGGAGCGCTCCCAGTTTCATGAGGGAGGCTCGACGAATCCCTATTGCGTAAGGCTCAAAAGACCATCTAACAAGGCCGGGACGCCACTTGACGATATTGCGTAGCAGTGAAGGCTCACATTCGCTGAAACAAACTACCCGCGTTTCTCCACGAGTAAGCTTATTGCCGGCTCGAATGACTCCTTCTCGCAAAATCCGCGCCAGAGTGTCCAGGGCGGTGTGTCCGGCATCGTTGCACCCGTTAATTAGAGATCGCCAATATTCTCCAATGGTTTGACCAGGCCAGGGACCCGGGCAAGAGCGCGTGTAGTGGTAAAGAAAAACCGATTCTTCGGAGCAATGAGCGTCCGATGGGTAAATTGAAGAGTTTGCAGTCGAGTCCTCCGGCGCTCCTTGGATATTTGTTCGGCCGGATTTTGAGGTTCCCGAATCAAGGCCGGTCTTGATGCTTCCATGGGCTTCTCTGGACTCCAGCGCCTTCGCTGCGCGATTCCGGCCGCGCTCTTTTTCCAATTCCACTGTATTATGAAGCCTGACTGGTGCCCTCCTCCTCGTGGCAACATCCAAGACAGCTTCCATGTTTCCACCCGCCCGCGCATCTACTGCATGGATCTCGCAGGATAAGGCGGCGACCATGTGGTCCCTCTCCAACAATCGCTGGGGCACGGCGGGTTGAGTTCCGGGAGGGAAAGGAGACAGAAACAAAGTGTGTCGAAAATCAAAAACATCGCCGTATTCCGACACGAATTTTGCTCTGCCTTTCGAGGGATTCATGAAAGGCAGCAGGTTCGGGCAGACTATTATAGTCGGGAACCCCTTTGACAGTAAACTGACCAGAAAGTAACCAGGAGTTCCATAGCTTGATACTATTGCGCAACCTTTTTCCGTGGCCGACTCGGCCAGCACTCTAGTGGTCAATAGCCAGGGATCCAGAGGCGTTATCCGCCTGGACCTTCTTGAACTGAGAATAGAAACAGAAGGTTTTTCAAGAATTGCGCTATCACCGAAGGCGAAAAAAACCGGAGGCGGGTCGTGCAATTCCGGGAAGGGGGATTTCAATTGATCCTTGCGGATCAAGAATATGCCTTGTTCCATCCAATCTTCGGATTGTTTGGCAGCCCTGAGGATTTCATTGATACTGATGGATTCTTGAGCGCCATGAGCTACCCCTGCTTTGAGGAAGGCTTTTTGCACCTCCTCCATAGCCTCTACCGGAGAATAGATGTCGAAAGGACGTACAGCGGCTGACACCTGCGATCGAACTCGACAGTTCAAATCAGCGTGCTTGGAAACAAGGGAGGCAGTGAACAACGCTGAGGTAAGGTTACTGGCCGTCAAGGACCTGCGCCGAAACAATCCCGCCGTCATACCCAGGGCCGGATGCTGAAAACGCGTCGTTTTTCTTCGGACACGAGAAAAAAGTCGTTTCAGGACAATCCGTTAGGTCTAAAATTCTCTTGCGACGCTTGATCGCTGCAATCCTAAACCGTAACATGAATCTCGGTTTATGCTGTCTCACCGGCGCGTCCCCATTCTAGTCAAATTTTAGTCCCTAAAGATACAGAGAGCAACCGAGGAAATACGGACCGACGATTGTAGAGTCGCTCAGTTGAAAAGGCCTTCGAGGTCGTCCTCCGAAACGTAAACCGACCCATCCGTATCGGTGTAGAGCGTGATCTTGTCCGATATGTTGTAGTCAGCTCCGGAAAGCACTACCACTCTACCCTTGGATTTTTCAAGAGAATCCCACTCTTCTTTTGACGCCTTCCATGGGATCTCATCCTGGTCTACAACGTAATTGCCGCTCCAGTGAGTCTCATACGACGTTCCGGTTTTTTTGTAAAAATCTCTCACGTTGTACCACCCCTCCGACTCCATGACAGGAATCAGGTCTTCCTCCAGACGAATCGGGATCACCAACAGCAGCTTCTTCACCGGTGCTTTCATCCTAAATCCTTAGGAGCGGTTTGTGGTCCGTATATGTTTTCCGTGAGCGACCTGTTTACATCTGTTTTTTTCTCTAGACACGGAAGCGTCAACGAGAGTGACTGGTTCATTTTCCCCAGCACAGGCAGTTCCCGGCCATCGTAACGCAGCCTCATGCCACCGGCATTGCCTGTCTGTAAATTGAAAACCTCATTCGCAGTAAAGACCTGTATGTCCCCCGGAGCCATCATAAGTTCCTCAGTAGCCCCAGCGTCAGGTTCCACCCTCACCCAAGTATTGGCCAAGGCTTTAATTTCAAGAATTTTCTTTCCCGCCTGCTTTCTAGGAGGATCGGCAAAAAAGCTCTTCCCAGATACCTTTTCGGCCTGCATGCGGGAATTCAGGGAAACAGGACTCCCTGCCTGACTTGTCACCGCCGAAGGCTGTACGACATGTGCAACCTCGTCGGAAAAAATAAGGCGACTTACTCCGGTAATGATGAGGATACATAGAGAAAGTAGGCCGGCCGCTGTAAGAACTATCGTGAACCACTTATTATGTATAAATGAATGTGTAGGAGAGACTTGCTGAAAAACTGGGTGTCCCTCTTCAGCATAGTCGGACAACTCTCCTTCACTTATGTATTCTTCGAATTTCCTCACCACGTCGCCTGCGTCCAAACCAAGTTCTTGGACATAAGACCTTATGAAACCTTTCACGAACACCCGTGGAGGCAGCAGGTCATAGCGATCCTTCTCCATGAATTCCAGATTCGCTACCGCCACTTTGGTGCTTTCCGATATTTCTTCCAGAGTCTTCCCGGCTTCCTCTCTAAGGCTCTTCAGATATGGTCCAAAGGATTCCATAACTACTGTTGCACCTTCATCACGCCTACTATTTTCAGCTTGTTAACCGAACCGCCCTATGTGACACTTACTATCGATCCGCCCCTGGACCCTTCCGTCAGACAACTGTAAGAGACGGGTGTTCCAGGACGGCACCCATTCCAGACAAAAAATTATTCCAGATTTCGATTAGCACTCCCGCGCAGGATGATCAAGAGTTTATTGCCGTGTGAGGCGATTCATTTGTGACAACCTTTTCCCAAACAACTGAACGCTATCCAGCCTTTGTGGCAACTATTTCTCTTTGCCTGGGCATACTCGTCGCACACTGGATTGACGGGGCTTCGTGGGGACTCCGGATCGGTCTCGTAATAACCGCTTCGATAGTCACACCGGCCATGTTGTGGCAGGACAAGAGATTCCTATGGTCTGCCGTGGCTATTATTTTTTTTGTTCTTGGATTGAATGTAGCCACGAGAGAGCTTTGGGAAGGGCGAGACTTTGAGCCTTCCAATGCTTCGGTCTGTGTTCAAGCCACTGTTGCAAAGACCTGGTCGACAGGGCCTGATTTTAGGATCTTGCTGGTAGGATCAGGAATCGAATCGGAATCCGACCGACCGTTGCCGGGATTGGGCAGATTGTTTACCAGAAATGATTCGCTTCCCCTGCTCGCAGGCGATAGAGTGGCTTTCCGTTCAAGAATCAGAAAGCCCGTCAACAGGGGCAACCCGGGCGAATTTGATTGGGAGCTGGATTGCAGAAATAACGGGATTTGTTGGTTGGCATCAGTTAAAGGGCCCGGGTCTCTTCTCGTATTGAGACGCGGGTCCCCCTATGACCCCAGAGCCGTGATGTTCAGAATTCGGGATACCATGACGCGGTTCCTGGATACCAATTCTGCCCGGTTCTTGGATGATGAGGCTAGAGTCAACGTCAGGGCCGTTCAAAAAGGAATTATTTTGGGGGACATGGGGGAAATCAGCCCTGCTCTGAACAAGAGTTGGGCAGAATCAGGGATTGCTCATGCCTTGTCGGCTTCGGGTGTTCACATCGCAATAGTGGCTTTGCTCTCTCTCTTTCTTGTGAAATCAGCCGGGTATGCGGCACCGCAAATCTTTTTACGCGTACCTTTCAGGAAGCTTGGAGCACTTGCTTCTGTCCCTGCCATGGTGCTTTACTGTGTGCTCGTCGGCGCCAGAGTCCCTGCAATCAGGTCCACCATCATGGGATTGGTCGTAGCTGCGGCCATTCTTCTGGATCGAAGATGGAATTCCCTTAACTCGCTTGTCGTGTCGGCCTTGATCATTCTTCTGATTTATCCACTTTCTCTGTTTACTCCAAGTTTCCAGCTTTCCTTCCTGGCTGTGGCAGGCATTTTGATGGTGTTCGGCAACGTCCGTAGGCATGTCTACGGCCATAACAACCGAGCAGTCGAAGGGCCGACTCCTGGTCCGAACATCAAGAATGAATCCGCGTTTGGGGCAAAACTTGCCACTGTCAAAAGGGCCTTAACGATCCTGATCGTCACATCACTGGCTGCCACCCTTGCGATAGCACCGCTCATCCTCCAATACTTTCATTCGTTTCCCGTGTACACCTTGTTTGCGAACCTCGTGACCGACTTTGCGATGACTCTCGCGTTATCTCTTGGATTATCAGCTTCTACAATAGGATGCGTATGGCCAATGTTGGGGTCCATTCTTCTGGCGCCATCCGATATATTGGTATGGACAATAAACAAGACTGCCGATTTCTTCTCAGGGCTGCCTTGGAGCACTGTGCGTCTCGCACACATGGGCGTGATGGAATTCATTCTCATTTCAGGCTCCGCATGGACTTTTCTCTGGTACCTGGGCAAACCTTCAAGAAAGGTTCTCCTGTCCTTTGCTGCGGTACTGTCTGGAACAGTCATTTTCCTCGGATTCTCGACGTGGATTACCGATAACAAAACTGGGTTGAAAGTAGTTTTCCTGAATGTTGGCAAGGGAGACGCGATCTTTGTAAAACCTCCCAGTTCCAAGGGATTGCTTATAGATGGAGGAGTTTACACAAATCAATTTGACGCAGGACGTAGTATCGTATTGCCATTCCTTGATTGGACGGGTGCATCCACCCTGAACGCAGTAATAATGACGCATCCTGATATGGACCACATGGGAGGGCTTCTTTCAGTGGTTCAAAGAATTCCGTCCCTGCGCTTCCTTTGGAATCCTGTGCAGGCAAACGTGTTTCATCTGGAAAAGATACTGTCGGCGACTCAAATTTCAGGTGCGCGGGTGGAATCAGTCTCGCGGGAGAGCGAACCAATAGCACTCGGATGTGCCGTCCTGACATTTCTGAACAAAGCGTTTCCCTCATACCAAGACAGCCATTCACGCTATAACGTCAACAACTATTCTGTGGTCTGCCGCCTGGATCACGGACAATCCTCTTTTCTCTTCACTGGAGACTTGCAGCGCGAAGGAGAACAAGAACTTCTTGAGTCAGGCTTGCCGCTCAAAGCTACTGTGCTCAAGGTAGCCCACCACGCCGGCAACACAGGAACAACCAGGCGTTTCGTAGAAGCAGTACGACCGGACATTGCAGTCATTTCGGCAGAGCACCCTCCTGTAAGAGGATTGCCGAACATGGACGTAATCAATCGGCTTGAATGCGCTGGGACCCGCATTCTTTGGACCGGCCGGGATGGAGCGATCACCATTGAATCCGACGGCGTGATGCTGAGAAATGTTGCCCTGGGCAAGAGGCACAAGAGTTCCGGGGAACCGGTCTTTTGAGAATCCTTTACGTTCATTTCGACATGGAGGCGTGTTATTATCATGGCTCAAACATGAATGATTATGGGGGCGAATTGGAGGACACATGGCGGAAGTCAAATATCATCTTGATCCTGCCTCGATGGTGGCCACAATGGCCATCGACACGGCCGGACCTGTCAATACGATAGGAAGCCGGTTCACGGCAGACCTTGAAATCGCCGTGGCCCGCGCACAGGCAACCACTTCACAGCCTACTGGAGCGTAACATGTCCCAAGCATTGACCGGACTAAAAGTTCTCGATTTGACCATGAATCTGCCGGGCCCGTACATGACCTGGCTGCTCGCATCGCTTGGTGCGGAGGTGATCAAGGTCGAAAACCCGGTTGGTGGAGATTACGCACGTGCCCTCGGAGGTGGACAGAGTTCACCTTTTTTTGCCGCGTTGAACAGGAACAAGAAAAGCCTCGCTCTCAACCTCAAACATCCCGAGGGCAAACGTCTATTCTTGGAATTGCTGGAAGGTTACGATGTTCTTGTGGAGGGATTCAGGCCAGGTACCATGGATCGTCTTGGCCTGGGATTTGAGGCGGTGAACGAAATCCATTCGCGCCTCATCTATGTATCCATTTCGGGCTACGGGCAGGATGGTCCCTATCGCCTCAGGGCAGGGCACGATATCAACTATCTGGCTTTGGCCGGCGTCATAGGGATGACCGGCTCCAAGAACGGCGAGCCCGGCATTCCGGGTGTACAGGTGGCTGATATCGCCGGTGGGAGCCTCATGGCACTTGCCGCTCTGTTGGCCGCTATCATTCAGCGGAATAGAACCGGACGAGGCCAGTTCATTGATACATCCATGTTCCACGGCTCTCTTTCTCTGGCAACCATGGTATTCTCAGGTGTGGATAGGGGGTTGGAGTGCCCGGAACCCGGCAAGATGCTCCTCAATGGTCGTTTCCCGTGCTACGGCCTATACCGGACGGCAGACGCCGGATACATGTCACTTGGAGCACTCGAATTCAAATTCTGGCAAAATTTCTGTGCGGCTGTGGGCCGTGATGATCTAGCCGCGCAACAATTTGGCGGACCGCAAGTTGTGGTAGAACTGGAGAGGCTTTTTGCATCACGCACCTTAAGTGAGTGGATCAAGATGATGGAGAGTGCGGACGCCTGCTGCGAGCCTGTCTTGACGCTTCATGACGCTGTGGATTCACCCCTCGTTGATGCTCGAAAAATGGTCAATCCGGCGCCTGACGGCGGACGTTTCCTGGGATGCCCAATAAAGATGTCGGGCTCCCATCCATCGGCTGACGTACCTGCCCCGGAATTGGGTCAACATACGTGCGAAATCTTGGGTCGGCTCGGATTAAACAAAGAACAGATGGAGTCGTTGTCGAAGCAGGGGGTGATCGGATAGGCAGGGACGCCCACCCCACTACAAGATCTCTTCTCTCACAATGCTACTTTTCTCATGGCAAATAGGTATTAGACTCCACGAGCATCCGGCGTCCAAATATACTTGTGAATCTGCAACTGGAGCCTTGCCTGGATGTTGTCCGTGAGCATCCAATGAGCCAGATGTCGTGGGTGCAGTTCCCCGAATACCGTGGAAAAAAGTATCCCGGCCTTTGTGTCCGCCAGTTTTTCAAACAAGGTTTTCTTGACCCACTCGTAGTCATGCCGGTTTGATATCACAAACTTGATCTCATCTTCAGGCCTCAACTCAAGTATATTCTCCCACCTCATTTTGTCGCTTTCTCCGCTCGACGGACATTTTATGTCCATGATTCGGATTGCCTCTTGAGGCAAAACTGAAATATCCTGAGTCCCGTTGGTTTCCACCAGAACTTTGCAATCCTTTTCGATGAGGGCGGCCGCAAGATCCGCGGTTTTTCTTTGGATGAGGGGTTCGCCTCCTGTTATTTCCACAAGGCTGCATTGGTATGAGACGACCCTGGAAAGGATCTCGAGCACTGACGTCTCTTCCCCTTCATTGTAGGCGTAACGAGTGTCACAATAGCGGCAGCGAAGATTGCACCCGGCCAGTCGTATGAATACGCACGGGAGCCCTGAATAGGAGGATTCGCCCTGAATACTCTTAAAGATTTCTGAAACTTGTAATACCATTGCTCTATCCACTTATTACGACAAGCTCCTCCGCTTGGGTAACCATTCATCAACAACAGGATAGGAGAAAATCTTGAAAAAGTCATTCGTGGTGATACAATCGGCCAAATGTCTACCAATACTGATTTGCTTTCAAACGAGGAAGCGTGCAGGCATGGCAGAAAAGGTATTGGATAATTAGCCACTTGAACTCGAATCGGTATGATGGTGTGGGACACAAACAACCGGTGAGCCCGGTCTCGGAGGCAAAGGTTTGGGGAACGTTGTAGTTAGATTTCTTCCTGATGACGTTGTAGTAGAAATTCCCGATGGACAGTTCTTGTTGGATGCGGCGCTGGAAGCCGGGGTTTTTATTCGGGCGGCCTGTGGAGGCTCAGGTGCCTGCGGTCACTGCAAGGTGAGGGTTCTCAGCG
>CAINUH010000172.1 GCA_903853735.1 uncultured Desulfomonile sp.
AATACGTTTTCTCGTTTCATGAAGGGGATGGAAAGAATAAGAAGCTTCTGGGCGGCAAGGGAGCGGGTCTTTGCGAGATGACCCAAATAGGATTGAACGTGCCGCCGGGGTTCGTAATTAGCACCGAAGCGTGTCTCGCTTACCTGGATTCAGAAACAGGCGAGCTGCCGGAAGGGCTGATGGAAGAAGTCAAGGAACACATGAAAGCTCTGGAGAAAGCCACCGGAAAAACGTTTGGCGACCCTGCAAATCCGCTTCTGGTATCAGTTCGCTCCGGATCGGCTCTTTCCATGCCTGGTATGATGGATACTATCCTGAACCTGGGGCTTAATTCCCACACACTCGACGGTCTTGCGAAACAGACAGGAAACGAGCGTTTCGCCTACGATGCCAGGCGCCGGTTCATTCAGTTGTTCGGTAAGGTAGCGATGGGTATCCCTGATGAAGAATTCGATAAAGCGCTTCATGATATCAAAGTTAGATCAGGCGCAATGTCCGATGTGGATATGAGTGTGGAAGATCTTCGGGAGGTTTGCGAACTCTTTCGCCATGTCGTAGCTGAACAGCGATTGCAGCCATTTCCTGAAGACGTTTACGAACAACTGAAAATGGCCATTAAGTCGGTTTTCAGCTCTTGGTCTGGAAAGCGGGCTGTGGACTATCGTCGGGAGTTCAATATTACCCCCGACATGGCCAACGGGACAGCATGTAACCTTGTGGCCATGGTTTTCGGAAACATGGGAAACGACAGCGGTACCGGCGTAGGGTTTACCAGAGACCCCGCGACGGGTGAGAATGAGATGTTTGGAGAATACCTTGTCAACGCGCAGGGAGAGGACGTGGTAGCAGGAATTCGTACCCCCAAGCCCATCCAGGCCATGTCCAAGGAGATGCCGGATCTTTATCGTCAACTGGAGGAGTTGCGTGACAAACTTGAGAAACATTATATGGAAATTCAAGACTTTGAATTTACTATAGAAAAATGTACTCTGTACTGCCTTCAGACTCGTAACGGCAAGATGAACGCCGCTGCCATGGTACGTACCTCGGTCGAGATGGTCGAGGAAGGCTTGCTGACTAAGGAGAAAGCTCTTTTACGAATAAACCCGGATCATCTGGAACAGCTTTTGTATCCAGGGCTGGATCCCAATTTCAAGGGTGTCCCGGTTGCCCAGGGCCTCCCTGCTTCACCCGGTGCAGCTTCCGGAAAATGTGTATTTGATGCAGATCTCGCAGAAACGAAGGGTAGACAAGGGGAAAAAGTGATTCTCGTGCGGGAGGAAACCAAACCTGAAGACATTCACGGCTTCTTCGCGTCACAGGGAATTCTTACGAGCCGAGGAGGAAAGACATCTCACGCGGCGGTGGTAGCCAGAGGAATGGGTAAGCCTTGCGTTGCCGGCGCTGAAGGAATCTCAGTCGATATCGCACACAGGCTGGCCATGATGGGCGAAAAGGTGGTCCACGAGGGTGATATCATCACCATAGACGGGACTACCGGCAATGTCTACCTGGGGGAGATCCCCACCGTGGAGCCTGAATTCAGCTCTCAATTAAATACTCTTCTGGATTGGGCGGATGAGACGGCATCTTTGGGTGTAATGGCCAACGCCGACACTCCCGAGGATGCAGCCAAGGCCCGAGGGTTCGGAGCGGTCGGTATCGGCCTATGCCGGACTGAGCGCATGTTCAATGCCTCTGACCGCCTTCCCATAGTCGTTGATATGATACTTGCCGATACCCCCGAGGCCCGTCAAGCCGCGTTGGATCGTTTGCTGCCAATTCAGAGGTCGGATTTCAAGGGCATACTTAAGGCTATGTCTCCATATCCTGTGACTATCAGGCTCCTGGATCCGCCCATGCATGAATTCCTGCCATTTGAAAGCGAACTGGTTCAGCAACTAGATGACTTGAGGGCTCTAAGGCGTACAGCAGCAACTACTCGTAAGACACTGGACAGCCTTAAGCTGGTTGACCCACAGATTGTTGCCGGCTACCTGGAGAAATCGGAAGGCTTGCAAATACGGCTGGCAAATCTCGACGTAACTTGCGTCGATGAAACGATCAAGAAGAAGGAATTGATGCTTCAGAGAGCCAGGACTTTGCGAGAGATCAATCCAATGCTTGGGCATCGTGGGGTCCGATTGGGGATAACAAACCCTGAGATCTACAAGATGCAAATCAGGGCCATACTGGAGGCAACTGCTGAATGTGCAAAAGAGAATGTTGAAGTGCATGCGGAAATAATGGTACCTCAAGTTTGCGCAGAATCTGAATTGAAATGGGTCAAGTCATACGTGGACGAGGTGAAAGCTCAAGTGGAAGAGACCGAAGGGGTGGAACTCAAGTTCAAGTTTGGTACAATGATTGAAGTGGTACGGGCCTGTTTGACCGCAGGAGACTTGGCCAGAGTAGCGGAATTCTTCTCGTTCGGGACTAACGATCTGACTCAAGCCACTTTCTCTTTCAGCCGTGAAGATGCTGAGAACAAGTTTCTCCCATTTTACCAGGAAGCCGGAGTTGTTCCTGATAACCCATTCGAGTCTCTGGACGTGACCGGTGTTGGCAAGTTGATGAAAATGGCAATCGAAGACGGTCGAAAAACTCAACCGGGTCTAAAGATAGGGATATGTGGAGAACACGGTGGTCATCCGGCTTCTATCAGGTTCTGTCACCAGGCGGGATTGACCTATGTGTCATGCTCAGGCCCCAGGGTTCCCATAGCACGGTTGGCTGCTGCTCATGCAGCCCTCTGGCAGAGGAGTTACGACTACTAATTTTCAAGGGGTGGTCGCCATATAACATGAAAACCTGCAAGGTAACTTGCAGGTTTTCTTTGATGTTGGCCGACAGGCTCATAGGGTGCAAGCGAAATCATTGTTGTTCATCAGCGCGAGGATGGTGGATATCCTCACCCGTTTGTCGAACACAAGAGGCAGTATTTTCATGATAAACTTTGAGCGGTCCATGTTACCGGAGATCAGTAAAGTGGCCAGTCGAACGGCAAAAAGAAGGCGGTACACGAACTTCACCGGGTCGAATTCGTTGGAACGTTTCCAGAAGTCCCTGTCCCAGTAGTAGTTCAGCTTTCTCAATATCGAGTCAAAAGAATAGACTGATCTTACGACCTTCCTGTATCCCTGCAAGAGGTCCTCTGGAGACATCCGGGCAGGCAAAAAAACAACATGCTGCGTGTCATATTTACTCCAGTCTTTGTGCAGAATCCTTCCTTCTTCTTCAAGACGCTTGAACAACTTGGTTCCAGGGAAAGGAGTGAGGATATTGATCAACGGCATTAAGAGATTTGATTCTCGAATAAAATTTATTAGTTCATCAAATGTCGCTTGGGAATCAAAATCGTAACCCAGGATGAATGAGCTGTGAACCAATAGTCCATAAGATTGTATTTTTCTGATTGCTTCAATATATTTATATCGTTGATTAATTCCCTTGTGCATCATTGCAAGGTTCTCGTCGCAAATCGACTCAAAGCCGATAAAAACTGCCCCACAGCCACTGTCTCTCATTAATTCGAGTAGCTCAGCCTCCTGTGAAATGTTGATAGACGCCTGACACATCCAGTTGATCTTGTATGGCTGGAGAGCCAAGAACAATTGCTTGGCGAATGCCTTGTCGGCGATAATATTGTCGTCGGCAAAGAATATCGCATTTTTCTTCTTATATGTGGCATGAGAACTGTTGATACCCTGAATCTCCCGGATGACCTGCTCTATGGTTTTGCTTCTAATCCGCTGTCCGTCAAAGGCATGCACAGAGCAGAATTCGCAATGGAATGGGCAACCTTTTGTGGTCTGAACAATATCCAAGAGGTATCGTTTTTTCGAAAGTGATGACCTATCAGTGATAGGAGCCGCCCCTAGATCGGCAAACTTGTGGGCTTTGTAAAGCCTCTTCAAATGACCATTTTCGGCATCCTGTAAGACCGTGTGCCACGTCTCTTCAGCCTCACCGATTACAACGCTATCGCAATGTGGAAGAGCATCTTCAGGACACATGGAAGGATGTATGCCGCCTAAGACCGTTCTTGCTCCTCTGGTCCG
>CAINUH010000173.1 GCA_903853735.1 uncultured Desulfomonile sp.
GTTCCCATGATTTGATCCCACCAGGGAAGATTAAAGCCGAAGTTGTTGTTTGTCTCGAAAGGAAAAACGGAATGATGAACGCGGTGCATGTCCGGAGTGACCACTATCAATCGTAACATTCGGTCAATACCCAAAGGAATGAATACGTTCCCGTGATTGAACATGGATGTGGCGTTCAGGATTACCTCGAAAATAATCACCGAAACTACGGGCGCTCCGATAAGAATGACTACCGCCATTTTTATCAGCATTGAAATCATGATTTCAATTGGATGAAAACGGGAGCCCGTCGTAAGGTCAAAGTCTAAATCAGCGTGGTGCATCATGTGCAGGCGCCACAGGATTGGAACAGCGTGAAACAAGACATGTTGAAGATAAATAGCGAAATCAAGAATAACGACCGACAAGACCACGGCGCCCCAATGGGGGATTCCGACATTGTTGAACAATCCCCAATCTCTCTGAGTTGCAATGATTGCCACGCCTACTGCGGCTACAGGAAACAAAACCCTCAGAATGAAAGTATTGATAATGACTATCCCCAGGTTGATAAACCATCGTGAAGCCTTTGATGTGGAAAGACGGCGTCGAGGAGCGCGGAACTCTCCCAAAGCCACAGCAAGAAATATTCCTGCGAAACACCCAAGCCTTACTATCGGCTCGTTCTCTATGATGAGCATATTCATTTTCTACCCATAGTCTCGGTAGAGTGTCTGATCATGTCTGTTGGAAACGCATTGCCACAAACCCGGCGCTCTCATCGATACCTTCCTCCTGGCTGGTTGGCATCGGTTCTACACCGGGAAGAGTCGGGATGCAACTGACAGCATTATCAAAAACGAACCCTGCGTCGGCACAGATACAAACAACTTGCTCGCACGTGTGGAATTTTGCCTTGGAATATAAAGGATGACCTTCGTGACCTTTTGCCCTGTACAATCGTCCCCAGGAACTCTCGGCAGGTACTATTCCCACGACTAACGTCCCGGTGCGGCGCAGGACTCTAGCGCACTCCAACAACGTTCTCTTGGGGTCAATTAAGAAGCAGAGCGTAGTGACCATAAGAACTCCGTCAAATGTGGCATCCTGATAAGGCAAGTCTTCACCGATTCCTCGAACCGCGTGAATATTGCGCCGTGCTGCGATAGCCAGCATTCCCAGTGACGGATCCACCCCCTCAGAGATGCCGAGAGATGTGGCGAACCTGCCACTGCCCAACCCCACTTCGAGCCACAGGCCCGTAACAGTTCGAATCAAGGCTCGGAGACAATGCTTCTCAATTTCAAAGATTGCTTGGCCTTCAAGGGACTGAAACCAAAGATCGTATCGCTCTGCATCCACATCAAAGGCGCAAAGCCGCCGTTTGCTGACTACGTTTCTAGTGATAGTCCCACCGCCTGTTCCGCATCTCTGAGGCTCTTTCTCGCCAGACGAGTCACAAAGATTGTAACAACAATCGTTGCAGCCAACCCTAGCCAAAAGAAAACCTGTCCAGTCCAACCTCCCTGAACCTTACCTGCCGCTACATCGGCGAGCGATCTGGCGACGGAGCCAAAGTAGACGTACATGAGACCGCCGGGCAGCATTCCAATGAAGGAAGCAAGAGCATATTTACCGAAAGAGACTTTCGTCAGCCCAAGGGCATAGTTGAGA
>CAINUH010000174.1 GCA_903853735.1 uncultured Desulfomonile sp.
GAATTCAGGCGGTTTCAAAATTGGATAGGACCTGACGGTTGCAACCTCATGGATTCCACTTATGTTCCTCCTCCGGTTCCTGAGATGCTCATGACTCTGTCCGAGATGGAGAAGTTTATACATGCCGATTCTGATCTGCCCCCTCTCATTCGTTTGGCAATGCTTCATTACCAGTTTGAGGCGATTCATCCGTTCGGTGATGGCAATGGCCGGGTGGGCAGGCTTCTCATTTCATTATTGCTTCTCCATGAAGGGTTATTGACTAGGCCTCTCTTGTATCTCAGCGCTTATTTTGAGCGTAACCGCCGAGAATATTATGTTAGGCTTCACGAGGTAAGCACCCAAGGACGGTGGCTAGAATGGATAATTTTTTTCCTCAAAGGAATTGTCCAACAATCCCTGGATGCAATACGTCGAACTGAGGTTCTGCTGGATTTGAGGGAGCAATACAGGAATAGTGTCCAATCGGCAAGATCATCAGCCTTGCTCCTGACTTTGATAGATTCGCTTTTCGAACATCCGGTGCTTACAATCCCTAACGCCTCGTCAATACTAGGCATCACTTATCGGGCAGCAGAGGCAAATATTGAGAAATTGTTTGGACTGGGCATTCTCCAAAGATTTGTCAGCAAGAAGAGGCCTCGAGTATTTCTGGCTCGTGGAATTATAGATGCTATGTTGGATTTCAATCCTTGGGAGAAGTGACTCAACCGCAACTTGCGGATACCAATAATTTCTCGTTATTAGCTGCAAAAAAACTGAAACGAGAGATATTCCCTGGAGGTTCTACCATGTCTCCAATCCTGCCAATCCCCTTAGCTAATGAGATACGCGAAGAACTCAAGACCATGGTCTTCAGTGACCTGCTCGGCCCTGCGGGAGGGCCGGAAGAAGAGGTCGATGAGCGACGCATGAGGGACCGGTATCTGGTCGGAGCAATTGCCGGGGCAGATTCACGGGTCGAGCCCCAGGAACACGACGACTTGGCAGTGAGCGGCGGCGACACCGTTGAGGATGGCCCTACGGAGTCCAATCCCCTCAATCGGGCGACATTATTCCAGTCTTCCTTCGGCCTTACGTTCAGCGTGCCTGACGACTCGAAACCGGTTCGGATCACCGCCCGGTGGGGCCAATACGACCGTGTCGAGAGCGAAAATCTGGTGAATCAGAAAACCGGTGCTCCCAAGCAAGTGTGGAAAAGGACTCAGATTGAGGAGATATGGGACAACGTGGAACTGAGGCGTGAGAAAATAGGCCCTCGGCGGATGCATTCCACGGAATGGGGCGATATTGCTATTCAAGGAGTTTCCAGGAGGCTGAAGGATCACCGCATAGTGTCGATCTTCCTGGTGAACCAACAGAGTCCGCCAAAGATGCTTTCAGACAAGGCATGGCTTTTTCAGCCCGAGTTGATTGTGGAAGCCATTGATGGATCGCCCATCTTTCAAAGAAGGGTCAATCGGGAGCCTCAAGGCTCAGACATTCATGGCGACCCGGAAGAAGAAGCCATGAACATGGTGTATCGGCATCACGTGGAGTTTGCCGTGGGCCACAGCGTGTCGGTTCATGCCGAGACTGATCCTAATAATTCCCGGTCAGCCGTAAAACTCTCCACCCGATTCATACCAGAATATGTGGTTCGGCGCCAGACGCCGCCTACGGGACAGGAAATTCCCGCCCTGGCCGATTTACGGCTCGACATGAAAGAGTTGTCGCAAACTCCCACGCACGAGTTTCATGAGCATCTCAAGGCATTGCCAGAGGCTTACGCGGAATGGATCAGCAAACGCAAGGAAGAGATCTCCCAGGCCATGAACGAGTTTGCCGATCATCGGGGCGCAGCCCAGGATGCCATGCAACACTGCGAGAGGACCCTGCAGCGAATACGGAAAGGCCTGGATCTGATTTCAAACAACGAGACCGCGGCAGAGGCTTTCAGGTTCGCGAACAGGTCCATGTGGCTTCAGCGAATCAGGACCATATATGCTGAGCAGGTACGCCGGGGGGATGCGGTCAACGAAGAGGACATTGACGTTGTAAAAAACCGGACATGGTATCCGTTCCAACTCGCCTTCATACTGCTCAACCTTCCCGGC
>CAINUH010000175.1 GCA_903853735.1 uncultured Desulfomonile sp.
GGTCGTCCTGGAATACGCCCGGAAAAAGGGACTGCCGAAAATAAACAAGGATATGGGCGTGGGGATTCAGGTCCTGGGAGAGCGCTTCAGTTCTCATCAGTTGGTCATCGAAAACTTATCCCAAAAATTTCTTGCACAGGACCCCACGGTAAATCGGGAGAAAGCATTCAAGGTGTTGCGATTCACGAACATTCTTCTCGGCAGGCCAGCAGGAAAGGTTCAGGTTCCAGGACTTGCTGCTGCCGAGGCTGAATTCTCCAGTCCAGGAGCATCTTATTACAATCTGTGTCTGGGTGCGATCACCAGCTTGCCGATGAGCAAAGAATCCGGTTACATGATGAATACTGCTGCCACGTCCCTGACGGCTCTCGCTGAACAAACCATCCTGGTGACCAAGCAGACGGTACTGGTAGCCAAATCCGCCCCGTTACTTGAAGAGAAAAAGAAACCACCCGTGAACATATACGTTCAGGACGGGCTTCAGAATTTCCTGAAATACCTGAGCCAAGCCGAAGAGAACCTCTACTCATCCTGCGGTGAGAAACCGGCTACTGAGGCTTACAGGTTCCTGATCGAGGCATCTCGCACTGGCAAGCCTGTACGGTCGGATTCCTTTCAAGGTAGGGAGATACTCAATCTTGCAACTCCTTTGCCTCTCGATCCTACAGTAACGGCGGATGTGTTCTTCTATTCGAGCCGAACCGACAAGGCATTCCTCCAGTGGGCCATTGGTCCTTTTGAAGTCGAGTACTCCCTCCCGAACAGAGCCAAGGCCCGGGGTATGGAGATGGTCTTTTTCGAAGGCTGGCATGATGCTCTCCGTAAAGGAGAAAAGACGCCCATGACCAATGAGCAGTGGCGAGACCTGTTTCTGAAGGGGCAGTACAAGAACCTGTATTCGTTTGTTC
Source organism: uncultured Desulfomonile sp. (assembly GCA_903853735.1). Next base: position 909 of record CAINUH010000175.1, read on the forward strand.
TCGGTAAGAAGTAGGTACTCTGATCAGAGAAGGTGCGCGGAGGAGCAGGCCACGAAACAGTCTGAGGGAGGCTGAACCTGTAACCAGGGAGGCATGGCAAACAATCGGGGATCAATTCCGGTACGTGGAATCAACAAAAAGGGAGTGACGTGAACAGGCCTCTCTATGCGTCACCATGAATCTTCGCAGTTGGGCATGAGGGAAGGAAGATATGGCAAGAGTTAATGTTGCAGGCTGGTGTATAGTTTTCTCGCTTGCCGCATGGCTGGCTTCTCTCGGCCCCGTCATTGCAGGCGAGTCCTCTGAAGACGGGCAGCGGTTATCAGCACGATACATCCCCTTGCTGGCGCAGGTGTACAGACCAGTTCCCCCCCCCGATCATAGCCCCGGGGATGACCCCGACCAAGACCCCCCGAACGTTCAACCCCAGCCGCCAAGGACTCCAACTCCAACACCAGCCCCTGTACCCCCCACGCTGGCGCCTCCAGCATCCACGTATTCGCCATGGGTGTTTGATGATTCGGACAGTCGCTACCTCACTCAACAAGACTTGGCGCACCTCTCTCAAGAGCAGCTCTGGAAGGCGAGAAACGAGATCTTCGCACGCCGCGGCTACCGGTTCCACACCGACAGGGGTATTGCATACGGCCACAGCCTGGGAGGATACTACAGTCCGCTAGAGTCCGACGGTAGTCGCGTCTACAACGGTATGAACCGTTATGAACGAGAAAACATTGAGTTGATCAAGAAATATGAACGATAGACTCGTTGCAAAAAATCTTATCTTTGTCTTCACCTTTCTCACGGCTTTGGTGTGGGCAGGGCCCACGGTATGCCTGGGACATGAAATCCGCATCCAGGGTTCGGGACCCACGTCGGTCGAACGGCTTCTGGATCAGCTCCCGGAACCACTTCGTGGCGAAGAAAAGCTGCGGAATGACCTGTCCGCCCTTTTCCTGGGGTACGAGGGCTATTGCAGCGGCATCGAGCTTGACCAGAGAGGGAGGCTCCACGTGGTCATGAAGGACGGTGCCCGTATCATCTATGATGACGGCATACAAAAGGACTTCAATCAAAAACTCGAGAATCCCGATCTCCAGGAC
>CAINUH010000176.1 GCA_903853735.1 uncultured Desulfomonile sp.
CCGGGGCTCGTTCCGTAGCCGCCATGAAAATGGTCGGGTTAAATGTGGCGAGCGATTCCTTCATGAGTGCAGCTTATCTAGGTGTTCGCGGGGGGCTGGTAGTGGTAGTAGCCGATGACCCGGGTCCCCATTCAAGCCAGACCGAGCAGGATACCCGATTTTTCGCCTGGTTTGCTAAAGCGCCGGTTCTTGACCCGAGTACTCCTGCAGAAGCCAAGGACATGGTCTTAAAGGCTTTTGAACTCTCAGAGAAGTACTTGGTGCCGGTACTATTGAGGCCTTGCCTAAGGGTTTGTCATGCTCGACAGAATGTTTCACTGGCCCCTCCAAGGCCTGTTGTGGACGCGGGGCCTTTCAAGAAAAACTGGACGCGCTGGGCCGCTATTCCACGCTATAGACTCGTTCTGCACAAGGAACTCAATGAAAAACTGGAGGCGATGAGAAAAGACGAAGCCTTGGCCCGTCCCTATCTTGTTGCAGGGAATACCGATAGTAAGCTGGCCCTCATAACTTCCGGTTCGGTATCGTCCCACGTGAGAGATATTGTACGTTCCGACGGATTAGCTGATGATGTGGCTGTGTACAAGGTGGGGCTTCCTTTTCCTGCTCATTCAGAAGCGCTTCAAGAGATAGTGGACTCTTACCAGAGGACGTTGGTCGTCGAAGAGACTTACCCCGTACTGGAGTTGCAAATCACGGACAGGCGCAAGGTTATGGGGAGAATCTCGGGGCATGTTCCTCCAGAAGGCGAACTCTCTCCGGATCTCGTGGAAAGAATTGTTCATGAAGCAATCGGGCGTCAACCACGACCGGTTGCGACTCCCGCGATCAAGCCCAGGCGTCCCTCTCTGTGTGCAGGCTGTCCGCATAGATCGGCTTTTTTTCTCATAAAAAATGTTTTCAATCAGGCAATTTATACCGGGGACATTGGTTGTTATACCCTGGGCATCAATATGGGCGCGGTTGACACCTGTCTGTGCATGGGAGCATCAATAGGAATGGCCGGAGGTTTTACCAGGGCTCCTCTGCCTAGAGATGAAACTAAGGTAGTCGCGACAATAGGAGATTCGACTTTTTTTCATGCGGGCGTGCCTGCCCTTATCAATGCGGTGCATACCAGGTCCCCTTTTGTACTGGTAATCATGGATAACAACACGACGGCAATGACCGGAGGGCAACCAACGCCGGCCCATGGTTTTCTAGCGGATGGAGCCCCCGGTGTCCCCGTTGACATGGAACGATTGGTGCGAGGATGCGGCGTCGATTTCCTGGAAGTAGCGGATCCGTACGATTTCGACGCGTTCAGGGAGAGTCTGGTCAGGGCCAAGAATTACACGTTCGACAATGGATCCGGCGTTTCAGTGGTAATAGCACGCCGCCCCTGTGTGCAGTCTCCCCAAGTAGAACTGCCTTCAGAAAGATTTCAGGTTGGAGACCAGTGTGACCTCTGCATGACCTGCATCAGAGATCTTGAATGCCCGGCAATTCATTTTGTGAAAGATAAGAAAAAGGTTGAAATAGACGTCGACCTCTGTGCCGGGTGCAGTTTTTGTCAAAAAATGTGCCCGTCTCAGGCTATCGAAACAAGAGGTTCCTGACCATGTGTGAAATGGTTCTGTGTGGCAGAGGCGGACAGGGCATTGTTTTTTTAACACGCCAACTAGGACAGATAATAACTGAAATGGGGTTGGACGTCATCTCGTCTGAAACACATGGCATGGCAGTGCGCGGTGGTTCAATCAATAGTCATCTAAGGATCGGCGCATTTTTTTCATCGTTGGTCCGATACGGCCATGCAGACTTTCTTTTATCTCTGGATTCAACCGAAACCGCGAACAACACTCATTATTTAAAGCCAGGGGGGATAGTGGTTGAGAACTCGTCGGCCCCGAGTGAACCAACGGTACGGAGAATCGACGCGACAGGCCTTGCCAAAAAACTGGGCGGCTTGCGACTCGAGAATGTAGTGCTCCTGGGATTCTCAGCCACTCTGGACAAGTTTCCGGTTTCCGCAGAAGCTATCAGGGCACATTTAGAAAAAGATCCTCGTGAGACGGTGCGCAAAATGAACTTACTGGCTCTCGAAGCAGGAATAGGGACAGCGGCATAGTTATCGTGATGTTGTGGAGGTCATTGGTGGTATGAAGCTTGGGAGTGAAACGTTTTCCTGATACAACAGAGCCATTGATCGACCACACGGCAGTAACGAGGTTTAACAGGAGGCATCGTGGGGATTGAGGAAGTATTGCTCAGCCTGGCGGATCGTGTCCTGGACTTTGACGAAGCATCGCTGGCTCAGCTTCAGGAGAAGTATCTCAAGAAGGTTTCAGAATTCGCTCCGAATCGCGACTGGGAACGTGCAATAGTGGTGTATTTTCTGATTAATTCCGTGCGA
>CAINUH010000177.1 GCA_903853735.1 uncultured Desulfomonile sp.
ACTGTCCTCAAGCTTCGAGACCTCAACATCCCCCTTCCCGGAGCGGTCGGACTGGGCACCCCATGGGCAGACCTCGCCAAGACCGGAGATACCTGTTACACCAACGAATATATTGACGATGTTCTGGTTGAATACGGCGGTCTATTGGAGGCATGCGCAAGACTGTACGCCGGTTCCCATGACGTGAAAGATCCTTTTATCTCTCCAGTATATGGAGACTTTTCAAAAGGGTTTCCCCCGACAATCCTTACCTCGGGGACTCGCGATATGTTTCTCAGCGATACGGTTCGGATGCACAGGAAGCTACGGCAAGCCGGAGCCGATGCTGACCTACAGGTCTTCGAAGGCATGTCGCATGCTCAATACATCTTGGTATTCAATTCTCCGGAGTCCAAGGAAGCTTTTCAGGAGATCGCTCGTTTCTTCCGAAATCATCTTGGTAGATAGCATCAAATTCCCAGATCTGACCGAGCACAGGCTCGGCCGGCCTTTTCAGGGGTTGGAACGCCTTGATCACCGAGTGATAGGGCCGGGGGGGGTGAGTTCGAGGGAAAGGAGATGTTAGAGGGAAGGTCGGCAGGCCCAAACTATCTTTCTCCTTACTAAGGGATTGGTTGGGATCAGCGAGCCATGAAAGATCCGAAAAAGTGGAAATCGTTGAGGGTCGCGGAGAGTTCTTAGCCATCTGGACTACCTTTTGATGGATGGGCCGAACTATGTCTCGGGCGATCACGATACGTGAGGGACAATAACCGTGGATGCCATTAAATTACTGCTAGCTTTTTCCCCTTGGATTGCCTTTTGGATCATTTCGAGTGGCCATTCAATGCTGAGCCTGCAAATCGGGATCTGTGTCGCCAGCCTCTTGGTCGTCGTCATGGGCCTGACTAAACTACACCGAGGTGCAATCCTGTGGGCAGGAGTCATATTTTTCGCATTCGCGTTAGTCTCAGTGGCTTGGCTAAAAGAAAAGTGGGTAATCCAGCATTTGGGAGTCCTCGCGAGTGGAACTCTTTTCGCGGCCACACTCCTGTCGATGCTGTTGGGGCACCCCTTCACTGAAGACTACGCACGCGAACATGTACCAACAGAATTATGGGATTCACCGGCTTTCATTAGAAGTTGCTACACGGCCACCAGTGCTTGGGGGCTCATCTTCGTATCGAATACTCTGGTCAATGTTGCCAAGCTCTATTGGCCCAAAGCCGGTGAGTGGTTGTACCAAGGCTTGGAATTTGCTCTTATCATCTCAGGTGTCGCATTCACCACAATCTACTCTCGGCATGCCAGACGGAAGCGCCTGGCGTCATTTGAAGAACCAGTGGACAGCGTCTCTAAGTAGAGCGACAGCCTCAATCCAGCCTGTTCCGATGAAGATTAATAAGAAGCTTGTCCTTCAATGCCTAAACCCTCAATCCAGGGTGTGCGGAGAACTCAATGGCTCATTTTGTCAAAACTCTACTGATAGTCCAAGCTTTCACTCTGTACTTGATGATAACTTTGGGCAGCCAAGCACTGGCTTTAGACCATCAGATCAAGAGCTTACCCGACGAGAGAGAGATAGCAGCTCAGATTAGGCCTCTTTTGAAGGATGATGCGTATCTCGGAATCGTCGTAGGTATCGTAGGACCAATAGACCAGCGCATCTTTGGGTTTGGTTCTTTGAGCAGAGGTAAAATTGACAAACCTTCTGGGGACTCCGTCTACCCACTTGCTTCAATTACGAAGACCTTCACCGGAGCTGTTTTGGGAGACTTCGTGTTACGAGGAATTGTCCAGCTCGACGACACAATTGCCAAATATCTGCCTCCCGACGTCATCAAGCCAGGAGGGCCACTGAGCCGTATCACCCTCCTCGATTTGGCAACACACACTTCAGGGCTTCCGAAGATGCCGAACAATATGATTTCGCCTCACGCCGGCAAGGCGAGAACACCCTACAGCGTGGCACAGTTGTACGCCTTCCTCGCTGACTATCGTCCACTCAGGCCGCCGGGCCAGGAATTTCAGTACTCAAATATAGCAATAGCACTCCTTGGCCACATTCTTGAGATCGCAAGTAGATTACCCTACGAAAAGCTCGTAGAAGATAGAATCTGTGGACCTCTCGATATGGCAAATACGCGAATTACCCCGGACGAATCAATGCGTCGGAGATTAGCACGAGGCTACGATAAGAATTTGAAGCAGGTAGAGTTGCAGTCATACGATGTAGGCAAGGGGTCAGGCGGCCTGTACTCGACGGGCAACGACATGTTGCGCTACCTCGCGGCCAATATGGGCCTTTCTGAAGCCAAAATTGTTCCGGCACTTCTTGAGGCACAGACGCCACGTCGACAGGTTCCTGGCAAGGAGAATGAGTTCATGGGTCTCACGTGGCAGGTAAACACAGTCAGGGGCAGACAGATCATCTCTAAGAATGGAGGATTATCAGGTTTCCAGAGCTTTATTGCATTCAGCAGAGCCGATAAGGTCGGCATTATCGCCCTTGCAAACGGTAGCCCTGAGACCAGAAAGCTCGATACGACTGCCCGTAAGATTCTCTGGAGCATTCTGTCCGATGTGAAGCGTTAGATCTGGACAACT
>CAINUH010000178.1 GCA_903853735.1 uncultured Desulfomonile sp.
CGATCTGGAGATAGTCAGACATGTTGATCATCCCAAACGCAGTACGGCCTAGTAGCTGAAAGAAAGCTCAGTGACTATTAAGTCGTCAATCACTTGGGTGACGCCCGGGTACTCTGAGACCAACTCCAGCAGCCTCTCCTTCTCTTTTCGGTTGCGTATTCGACCGGAAATCTTTATCACTCCACCGGGTTCCGCATCTATTTCTACGTGGCGCGCCACAGCGGACGTCAATTTTTTATGCGCAAAGGTTTCTATCCGCTTGGCCAGGGCCATGCTCTTAAGCCGGACCAGCACTTGCTCCTCATTGGGCACTTTTTCCATCTTTTCAACCGCATGTACAATTATGTCTGCGACGGCCCCCGAAGTATAATGGGCTGAGTTCAGGGTAATGTCATACAGAGACCAGTCATTGGGATCTATGTGAAAGATGGAATGGATGAGGCCCTCTCTCTCGTGATCGGACTTTCGGACGAATTCTTCCGCCTCTTCCCTGGAGAAATTGTAACGCTCCATGATTCTCTCTAAGCGGAGCGGCTTGGGGGCCACGATGCGCGCCCGGAACACTCCCGGAATTTCCCGCAGTATTATTTGGGCTCCTCTCCCCACAAGAACCACGTCGCCACGAGACGCCTCTTCATACGTCAGCGCCTTGAATAGACTTGTGTGGGTCGGTCTGTCAAAAAAAATTCGCTCGAAAAAACTTGGGCCATGCTCAGTCTCGAACATTCTGCAGGCGTCCAGGTATTCCGGGTCACAGCCCTGAGCAAGTTCATGAACCTTTGCAAGACTTACGAGGTCCAATCCCATCCTCCTTGCCACCACCGCGGCAATTACGTCACCATAAGCGCCCACCAGCCTGGAAATAGTAACTATCTTCATTCTTGTCCTCGCTATGTTTCCGGCTCGGTCTCATTCCCTCCGCGTTCATCGCCTTCAAAGCGGCTCATTGAGAATTCACCGGCCGGGACTTCTCCGACGCCTCAGCAGGTGAGGACCATGCCGCCATCGAACAGCAGATCTCCACCAACCAGATATGTTGCATATCGAGAAAAGCCAAATAGGAAAAGGTCGGCTACTTCAACCGGCGCCATCATCTCTTTGACTCGTAACTTGCACATCATCACGTCTCGTACCACTTCTTCCTGGGTTATGCCACGTTGCTGTGCTTGGGCTGGAATTTGATTCAGGGCAAGGCCTGTCTTTACAAAGCCTGTACTCACAGAGAAAGATCGAATCTCTCCTTCTCCCTCAGCCGAAATAGATTGTGATAGAGCCCTCAGACCAAATTTGGTTATGTTGAAAGCTGCTAGTTGTTTGGGGCTGACGAAGAGTTTCGAATATGCCTTGCCGCATACCATCCTGCGCACAACAAAAGCACGATAACTACTCCGATATCCACAATGTGTGAATACTGCTGCACCTGCGTCCAATTCTGCCTCAATTTGTAACCACAGAAAAGCAGAAAGGAATTCCAAATCGTTGCTCCGACCAAAGTATACAGGCAGAACGGCCGGAGTCCCATCCTGCCGACTCCGGCAGGAATGGATATGAGGTGTCTGACGACCGGTATGAAACGGCTTACGAAGATCGTCCAGGAACCGTTTCGAGCAAACCATTGCTCCGTCCACACCAGATGTTCCCGGTTGAGCAAGAGATAGCGTCCCACGCTTAGAACAAAAGGCCTCCCGCCATAATAGCCCATCCAATAGGAAACCAAAGAACCGACGATTGACCCAATTGACGTAGCGAGAATTGCAGTAATGACATCGAATTTTTCTTCTGCCACCAGAAATCCGACGAAAGGCATGACCAGTTCACTAGGCACCGGTGCAATCATGCTCTCAAGCGCCATGAGAAAACCTGCTCCCACGTATCCACCACGTTCGATAGCGTAAACAAAGTACTCGGCCAAATGTTCAACCATTATGCAAACCCCTCCATATTATGGAAGCATTGTATCGAAAACCCCTACGAAATCAAGCCGAGAATTTGAGCAGTAGACGGCCTACGATTTTGGACACGACGATTCACCGTATCAACAGCATCAGGACAGCTTCCCTGGAAGGGACGAGCCGAGGAAATTATACTTGACTTTAAGACATGGAGAATCCTATTCTCAACGCTAACAAATTCTCATCGAAACCCGTAGTTTCTCATCATGTAGGCTTTGGCTTTCTCCGAGAAGCAGGCTACTTCTTTCCCGGTAGAGCAGACAAGAATGTAGGCTCTGGTGGCAAATCCGATGCTAACAAGGAGTCCGAATTGATTGAGTCGGCTGATCATGCTATGAAACGGCCTTAACAAACAAATGCGGAGGAGACTATGACACGTAAACACCTGAGAATTATGGTGATGTTGCTTTCGATCATCGTCATGCAAGGATTGGCGATGACCGGCGATTCCATGGCCCAAGACACCATCAGGCTGGGTTTTGTCGCCGACATAACAGGGGTCGCAGCTCAATTTTATAAGGGGCAAAAGGCCGCTATCGATCTTTTCATTGAAGAGGCCAACGCTTCAGGGGGAATCCTCGGCAAAAAATTGGAACTCGTGGTCCGTGACGCCCAGCTAAAGCCTGATGTGGGGGCGACCATGGCCAGAGAGCTGGTCTTGAGTGAAAAATGTGATTTTCTAATCGGCGGCACGAGCAGCGCCGTGGCTCTGGCCGTCACAAAGGTGGCCCAGGAATTCAAGAAAATCGTATATTTCCATACGTCCAATACCGAAGCTTTGACCACGACCGATTTTCAGCCTTACATGTTCCAAGTCGTGCCCAACACGGGTATCGAAGGTCGCGGAATAGCGGTCGCGCTGTCCAAGAAGCCATACAAACAGTACGCCTTTATCGGCCCTGACTATGCATACGGTCATGCCCAATTCGACAGTTTCAAATCCGACCTTACCAAACTCAAGCCTGATGCAAATATCATCGAGGAAGTGTGGGTTAAACTGGGCGAAAGTAACTATTCACCCTATATTCCTACACTGATGGCCAAAAACCCCGAGATCGTTTACAGCAACTTCTGGGGAGGCCAGCTTAGCAGCTTCATCAAGCAGGCTAAGCCTTATGGTCTATTCAAGAAAGCCACTCTCACTTCTCTGTTTGACCTGGATATGTTGCGAACCACAGGGATGGATATGCCCGAAGGGATGATGGGATATACGAGGTGCCCCTTCTACGCTATTGACACCCCTGAAATGAACGCTTTTGTGAAGAAATTTTACGAAAAGTACAAGGAATGGCCGTCAGATTGGGCCTGCATGGCTTACGACGGTATGGTTGTGCTTGCTGAGGCCATCAAGAAGGCCAACACCATCGACTCAGACCAACTTGTCAAAACCATCGCAGGGCTACAATTCAAGTCTCTTCGTGGAGATCGTTACATTCGGGCCGAGGATCACATGGCGAATGTCGGCCTGTACGTAGGACTCACTGGCAAAGATTCCCGCTTTCCGGAATTCCTGATTATGAAAGAAGTTGAGGAAGTTCCGGCCGAAAAGGTCTGGCTGTCAGTGGAAGAGGTGAAGAAGTTACAAGCGGCGGGTAAAAAATAACCGTCTGCCGACAGGTCGAAACCTGGGACTGGCATGAAGTGCTTGTCAGTTCCAGGTTTATCTTATTGTTCATCAATTCTGCGTCCTCGACGGGAACGACATGACTGCTGATTTCTTCATATTCATGCTCATCAATGGGCTGTGCCAGGGAATGCTTCTTTTTATCATTGCTTCCGGGCTCACGCTGGTATTTGGCGTTCTGAGGGTGATTAATTTTGCTCATGGCTCCCTGTACATGATCGGGGCTTTTCTGGCTTACTCTTTGAGCACTTTTCTTTCCGGCGGTTCTCTTCTTAATTTTTTCCTGTTGATGTTGGTCATACCGCCTGGAATTGCTCTTTTGGGTTTTTTTCTTGAGGTGACTCTGTTTCGCCGGGTGTATCGAGAGGAGCATCTGCTGCAACTGCTGCTCACCTATGCGTTGGTCTTGATACTCGACGAACTTGTGAGGCTCATCTGGGGTGGAGACCCGCGGAGTGTTGCAAGGCCCGACTTGTTGGCGGGGTCTGTGGACATCATGTCAATGGCTCTGCCCTCGTACAATCTGTTTATCCTGTTCATAGGACCCGCGCTCGCTTTGGGAATGTGGTTGATGCTTTACAAGACCAGAGCGGGGAACCTCATGAGGGCTGCGGTGACATACCCCGACACCCTTGGGGCCCTCGGAGTCAATGTTTCCTGGGTCATGACCTCTACATTTATGCTGGGTTGCTGGCTCGCGGGTTTAGGCGGAGTCTTAATGGCGGAACTCGCCAATATTGATCTCGGTATTGGTATGGAGAAAATCATCGAGTGTTTTGCAGTCGTAGTGATCGGGGGACTGGGAAGTGTCGGCGGAGCATTATTGGGGTCTCTGATCATAGGCGTAGGAATTACGTTTTTCCAACTGCCGTTTGGCCGGTGGGCTCTGTTGTTCCCTTACTTGGTCATGGCCGTTGTACTTATTCTCAGGCCTTGGGGCCTTTTCGGGAAACCTGAACGTTGATAGGGAAAGATGCGAGACAGAAACTTGGATAAGCCCACCACTAATAACCTGAATTGGGTCATTGGGGTTGCCGTGGCTGTGGCCTTGGCGTTACTCCCTTTTGTTCTCGCCGGGTTTGGTAGGACAGGAGAGTACTGGATTTGGGTTTCGACGGAAATGATCATTATGGGGCTTTTTGCCATGAGCCTCAATCTGATCCTTGGCTTTGGAGGAATGGTCAGTTTTGGACACGCTGCTTTTTTTGGAGTAGGAGCCTACACAGTGGCTCTCCTCATGAAAAAAGGGGGGGTGCCGTTTTTTTTGGCTCTTATGGCTGCCCCGGTGACGGCAGCCATGGCGGC
>CAINUH010000179.1 GCA_903853735.1 uncultured Desulfomonile sp.
CTCGAAGAAAAAATTCGTGGATTGAATGCTTCTGGTGGATCAGGGCTCCCCTATCTGGGAAAGGCTTTCTCCAAGACACCTGCAGTGAAATCCCCTTGTCCGGATTGTGATTCCGAGGGTCGGCCAAAGCGCCGCTCCCCAGGAGACGGATCGGGCAAGATGAAAATTTTTGAGGACAAGTCTTTTTAGCCCAATTTGAAATGGCTCGGTGTAACATGCACATTATGTTAATAAGATTGGTATTTGTTGTCCTCATCCTGGTCGGTTTACTATGCACTATCACTTCGTGCACCTGAATTGAATCCCGGTTCAAAACGCCGACCGGTCAGGTCGACTCAAAAAAATTGTCGGCACCAAAGGAAGGATGTAAGCCTGGATCATTTTATTGTCCCCCCAGCGAGAGGGCACATTGATGGGATGACGGGTTGTGAAATAGAGGGACCAGTAAGGATTTTCAGTGTGTTTCAAAGAGAAGAAGATTTCGAGAAGGCGCGTTTTGGCTTCCAGTGACCCCATGAACACTCCTGATTTATGGCAAGGATACTTTTTCGCGTGTAATCATATCCAAAGCTCTTGACTATATGAGGATATATGAATAATCTTAGCCAGTGACGACGGCTAATAATTGATCTTATCCAAGAGGTGGAACATGTTTGCTATCGATGACGCAGCCCGCAACTATTTCAAGGAAAAGCTGAGCGGGAATCAAGCTCTCAGAGTATTCTTCGGAGGCTATGGCTGAGGAGGCCCCAGCATGGGGTTGGCTCTGGATGAGCCGAGAAAAGGTGACGAGATATATCGCATCAATGAATTGCAGCTTATAGTAGACCCTTTTGCTCTCAAGCTGATCACTGAATCCGGCGGCTTGTCAATCAAGTCCAGCATATTCGGACCCACGGCTGAACTCGACAATCTCAGTCATTCCGGTTGCAGTTGTTAAGAGCGAGGATTCGATATGCCTATCTTTGAATTCAAATGCTGCAAGTGTGGCAAGGAGTTTGAGAGGATAATATTCGGTTCTGACGAGCAAGTTCCTGCTTGTCCGGATTGTGGCAGCCCTGAAGCCAGTAAAATGTTGTCGGTATTTGCTTGCACCGGCCTTGAAGCTGAATTGGCCTCATCTTGCGGCAAGTCGTCCTCCGGGGGCTTCTCCTGAGGATCACATTGAACCGCCGTGAGCGGTGTTACGGATTGGCAGAAAGTTGGGACGCGCAAGTGTGCCCATTTGTCCTGGAGGCAGGCGCAGTGTCGGATGCACCTCGTGAAGTGCATCCGACACTGCCGGTGTTCCTGACGCTTTAGTTTGTCGGTTTCGGGCCACTGCGGGATTACTCGGTCGACCTTTAATCCCACTTGCGAATATCTTCAATGGTCTTCTGGACACTGGACAGATATCCAGGTTTCACTATAAGAACAGACCCCTTGAGCTTGGTGACGTCACGAAGTGTATCTTCGACAGCTTTGACGAATCCTTCGGGTTCGGAGCCCTTCAGTTCTATTTCAAGGGTCATAGAGTCCCTATCCTGCCGGCGGTCTACCACGAGTCTTCCTTTGGCGATTTCCGAGTGATTTTCGAGAACTTTCTGAACCTGGGAAGGATGAACGAACATTCCTCTTACTTTAGTTACCTCGTCCGCCCGACCCATAATTCGTGTTAAACGAGGACCGGTGCGGCCACAAGAACAAGGCTCTTCGGCCACGCTTGAGAGATCACCAGTTCCGAATCTTACCAGCGGGTAAATCTTGTTATTGCACGTTACCACTACTTCTCCCGGTTCACCGTTGGGAAGGACTTCTCCTGAGCCTGGATCAACGATTTCCACTATCACGTCATAATGGACGTGCATGCCGTTCAACTTGGGGCACTCGTATGCTACGCAGCCCACGTCCGCAGTTCCATAAGCCTGCCTACCGATAATGTGATATTCATCCATGAATTTTTTTCTCAGAGATTCCGGCAACATTTCGGCAAGAAGAAAGCCCACTTCCAATTTGAATTCAGAGGCAGCGTCTATACCCATTTCCTCAGCTTTCTTAAAGATGGCAATAAGAAAGCTGGGCGTTCCGATATAGCACGTTGCGCCCAGGTTCTTCATTATCTCCACTTGTATCTCGGTATTTCCTACACCGGTAGGGATGATCACCGCACCAAGTTCTGAAACGCCTTCCTCGAACATGTGGCCGGCCGGCGTCAGATGGTACGCAAATGTGTTCACTGCCAAGTCTCCCGGCCTGAACCCGACGGCATACAAAGCAGTCTTCCAACGCCAGTAATCATGAACTTTCCCAACTGGGTCGTAAATGGGACCAGGCGACTGGTGGATCCTGAGAAGATCTGAAACGGGAACGGTAAGAAAGCCGCCAAAGGGCGGTAGGGCCTTCTGGGCCTCTGAAAGATCCTTCTTCTTAGTTATCGGCAGCTTTTGGAGATCATCGATAGCGGAGATATCTGATGGCTGAAGGCCGAGTCTGTCCATTGCCGCCTTCAAAGGAGTAGCGGCGTTGTGTGCGCAGCTAACCATCTCCCTAAGAAAAGCCTGCTGGTAATCTCGCCTGTCCGCCGGCGAAAGTTTTTCTTCGGGGCTCAATATGCCGGAGTTACGGTCGACGTGATACATAAACTCCTCCACATATAACGATTTAGAATGAAAGGGGAA
>CAINUH010000180.1 GCA_903853735.1 uncultured Desulfomonile sp.
GGCCCTGCCGCGCAGAGCCCAAGGCATCCTACGCCTTTGATATTACACGATTTCTCAAGGCCACGCCGAAGAACTTCCTTTTCAAGTGCATCCTTGACGAGGTCGCTTTGACACGAGAGGCATCCTGCAGCAATACAGACGTTAATGTGATGCTGAAACGAATCGTGCCTGTCATGTTCGATCCGTGCAATATCCTGAAGATCCTCAAGCATCATCGTCATGGCTAGTCCAGCTCCCTATTCTCTCGAGTACTGCGTCAGGGGTCATCCTTCCACAAACCTGTCCGTCCAAGACTACTGCAGGGGCTAGGCCGCATGAACCGAGGCACCTGGCGGTCAATAGAGAAATTCTCCCGTCAGTAGTGGTCTCTCCGGGACTGATACCAATAGTCTGGTTTATGTCGTCCAGAATGCCGGCAGCCCCGCCTATGTAGCAGGCTGTCCCTTTGCAAACTACACAAGTGTGTTCCCCCTGAGGTTTGAGGGTGAAGTAGTGATAAAAGGTGGCCACAGCGTAGACTCTGCTAAGAGGCACCTTGAGCGTACTGGCAACGTATTTCAGAGCCTCAAGATCCAGGTAGCCGAAGCGTTCCTGGACACCATGCAAGGTTTCAATGAGCGCATCCGGGGCATTGCCGTGAAGACGAATGGTCCTGTTTATCAATCGCCAGCGCTTATCCTCTGCGGGTCTGGCAGGCTCACCCACCTTTGATTCCATTTTTATAATCCCTCCGGTGAGGCCGAAGAACCTTGCTTCGGTCAATACACTACACTCCTGGAATATGTCAATTCACCAACTACCAGCGGCGACCGTTCCTCAGGCGAAGTATCAGGGACGTCGAAAAGTACATCGCTTGATATATTTTTATCACAAATGAGGCGAATGATACAAAGAAATATTGCCGGAAATTCCGTCCCATCCTGATTCTTTGCTTTCAAGCGAGTAAGCCGGCTTGGCGGGTGGCGGATCTCCTCCGCTGGCGACATCAGCAGATGAATTTCGTTTCCGAGACCTTCCACCGGCCCTGACGCATGAACTTTGTGTTACCAGGCTATTTCGTTCCTCAACGTTCGGACTGGTCTGGAAGAGCATTCAAGGTGTGAATAAATCTCAAGCAGTCTTGGCCGACATCCGTCTCCACAAGGATGATCTCCGGGCCTTCTTTGAAGCCTTGCGTCCTACAGCGTAAGCCAAGAGGATCGGCAAACTCAACGCTGTAGCCGGGAGACTCCGCTTATTAATGATCCCGATGCGCACCAATTTTCGGACTATTTTCAGTAATTGACCGGGAGTATAGAACTTCCGTCGAATTTGATTGCTTATCCGCTTGAGACCGGGTCTGCCCAAGAGTTGGGAATAAACAATCGTATCATCTCCGATGTAATATCCGGGAGTCTGTTCAACAAGATCCTTTAAAAGAGAGTACTTCTCAATCCTTAATTTCTGGTAGGTAATGGAATCAAGCCCCAGTTCTTTAGCAAATACAGGAATCTGAAGCATTTCCTGTTCCGTCTCATTGACGTTGCCGTAGATAAAGTACCCATGATAGTAGAATGGGAATTTTCTCAAAGTCTGGAAGGCAGTCCGAATCTTTGCTGTGTCGAATCCCTTGTTAAGCTGTTCTAGAATGTGATCATGAGGCGATTCAATGCCGAGAAGAAAGATCTTTATGCCGGCGCGTGCAGCGGCTTCCAAAACATCCGGATGCTCAAAGATCTCAATTCGAGCTTGCACGAGAAACCGTTTCTGAATTCCTTCATCTACGATCCGTTCGCAAATCCGCTTGGCCCTCTGAGGACTCAGGAAAAAATTCTCATCTGCTATCAGCACTATGCCCGCGGACACTTCCCTCAACTCAGTCATGACCGAATCTATTGACCGGGCAGAGTAACTGCGCTTTTGCCCGAGAGGATTAAGATTAAATGTGCAAAATTTGCAATTGTACGGACATCCCCTCGACGTGAGAATGATGTCGAATTCCTCAGCACGCAGCGCAAATCCCCCGAGATTCATGTGGTAAGGCTGAGGCC
>CAINUH010000181.1 GCA_903853735.1 uncultured Desulfomonile sp.
GCGATTTATGAATTGATCTGCAAGGCTGGCCGGACAGTTATTTTTTCTATCAATCACTGCGCCCCTGAGATTCCACAACGAGTCAGCCATCTTTCCCATCCTCCAAAAGGTCTAAGCTCTCTACCCATTCACCCATGCAAAATACCGGCTTGACGAATTTTACTGGTTCTGGACGAGAGATCAGGCCCAGATGGCCTGCGGACACCTTTAGTTCTTTAGCGACCTTATGGCGGTCTTTTCCGGTCGAGAAGTAAAGATCCGTGAAATGCTCTCTATCAAGAGGCATTTTTGTCGGAGCAAGGCCGAGGAATTTACCGTGCGGCATTGCGCCTCTCCTTTCGCAGAGCCGACGCCAGCGCCCGGTGGAGGCAGGCTGCGGCATCGTTGGTGAAAGTGAGGGTTTCCCACTCGTTGAGGTAGACGCGGATTTCATCCGGGGAGATCCGGGTGGCCCAGATCGCCTCGGGGTCGATAGTCAAAGATCGGTGGTCCACCACCGCTTCGTCATCGGTTTCCGCCATACACTATCCTCACGGGTATTGTATGACATGTGGCTCGGGTTTTCAATGGGTTAGAGCAGAAACGTCCAACGTTACACAGGCTGCACTGCCACCGTTCCCCCGGATGGCATGGGAACCGCCACCACCTCGGACGGGTCGAACATGTCGTTCGTAACCCCGGTTACCCGTAGGTGCGTGCTGTAGATCTTCGGGGCCACGTAGCAGGCAATCCCCAGTTTCATGCAGCGGTGGAAGAAGCTGAAGTCCTCGCTGAACTTCCCGATGATATCGAACGGCTCCTCGTGAAGTTCGTTCCATATGCGCTCGAACACTCGCCTGCGGACCAGTAGGCACCCGGCCCCGGCACAGTCGATCTTCACCAAGTCGGCGTTCCAGTCCATCTGCGATACCACCATGTAGGCGTTGTTCACCCATGCGTAAATGGTCGGGAGGAAAGGCGGGGCCTTATAGCGATAAATCGCCGTGAGCACGTCGATGTTCTTCTCTTTCATGAGCGACCACATCCGGCAAAGAACATCCGGCTGGAATTCGTGGTCGGTATCACTCGTAAACAGAAACTCCCCGAGAAACGACCGGGCAAGCCCGTTCCGTGCCGTCACATGGTAGGAAGAGGTCGAGCGCAGGTAATGCACGAACTCTCCGGGCTGCGCTAGAAACTCGGTATTGAACTGCACCATATTGGCCCATGAATCCATGAATTCAACGGGGACGGCAATGAGCCCGCCGAGGAACGAGCACGAGCCTATTGGTACTCTTCGAATTAGCATATTGGCTCCTTGTAGGCTATCCGGTCAGCTTTGCCTAGAAAGCGGCAGATGATCGAGACCCAATCTCTGCGCGAGTGCGTGTCGTCATGTTCGGGACCACCCCACAGGCGGTCCTGCCTGTCGCGCTCCTCGCATATCCCATACCACAAATCGTCACGGCTGATTCTGTCATCGCTCATAGTAGGAACTTCTCCAGGATCTTGGCCTTCACGCATTCGAGCATCCCGATGTTCTCGCAGAAGTGGGATGGCCCGCTCTCAGACCAGCACAGGTCGCCCGCTTGGTTCGTCCAGATCACCAGGACCTTCTTCGGCTCGGAGTCGCCGAAGTCTTCCAGGCACCACACCA
>CAINUH010000182.1 GCA_903853735.1 uncultured Desulfomonile sp.
AACATTCTGTTTGCAGGATGGTCCGCCCAAATCGCTCCAGGGGAACCGACCGAGCAGGTGGACGAGATAGGCGAGGCCCTATCATCGCCGGCCTTGGCCGGGTTCGATTTCGTGGTGGAAGGGCATACGAACATAGTCGGTTCGTTTGATAAAAATATGAATCTGTCCTGGGATCGGTCAAGCTCGGTGAAAAACTATCTCGTGAAAAAGTTCCGAATAGATCCGAGTAGGTTGGTAGTGCAGGGGTTCGGGTACACGAGGCCCAAAGTGTCTCCTGACAACGACCCCAGGAACAGACGGGTCGAAATAGTGTTTCTGCAAAAGAACGCCGGGAAGTGAAAGGACTCAATAATGGCTCACTATATGCTGTGCCGATTTCACACTGGAACCGTGAAAAGCTTCGCACTTACCCTCGGAGTGCTGCTTGTACTTGCCGCTGCATCCCCGCTCCGTGCTGCTTCACAGGCCAAAGGTGAACTCTATGCGGTTGTAGTGGGGCTGACCAAATTCCAGGACCCAGAAATCCGACCGCTCACGGTCTCCGACAAGGACGCGAGGGACTTTCACGCTTTTCTCGAAGAACAGAAACGCCTGTTCTCGAAGGTTCACCTGTCCCTCTTCGTCAATGAGCAAGCGACCCGGGACAATGTGACGAAGGCGCTCAGAGACGGACTGAAAGCAGCCGGCAAAGACGATTTCGTGGTGATATACCTGTCGGGGCATGGCGCTGCCGACCCAAAAAGACCAGACGAGTACTACTTCATCACCCACGACACCAAGGCGAACAACCTCTACGGCACCGCGGTCTGGATGAACCAAAAGGCCCTGTTCGCCGGTGTTGATTCGGACCGGGTGCTGCTGTTGTCCGATGCGTGCCATTCAGGGGGATTCAGCCCAGGCCTCGAAAAGGCCATTGCCAAGGAAGCCGGCACATTCTTTTCACTTTTCCAGGATCTCAAAGGTCGCGTGGCGTTGGCATCCAGCCGGCCTGACGAGAAATCTTATGAGGACCAAAGATTCGGCAACAGCATATTCACCCATTTCCTAATCAAAGGGCTTAGAGGGGAGGCGGCCAGAGATTCGCCAGACGGCAACGTCACTGCAAAGCAGCTTTACGAGTATGTATACCATAAGGTGAGAGATGCCACTAAACAAGGCCAGAGTCCCCAACTCTATTGCGTTAAAGGCAGAGCAGAAGACACCTCTGTTTTCAGAATCCCGGTTTACAACGAGCCGTTGAAAGTCAAAGTACAGTTTATATCCAAGGATGATGCAAATCAGGTTCATCATCTGACGAACGACTCGGTACTCAAGTCTGGCCGGCGTTTCGGGTGTCAATTTAGGCCTGAGTCGGACTGCTACGTCTATATATTCTGGTGGGATTCAACCGGGGCAGTGGGGCGGTTGTTTCCTGACGATCGACTCAAGGACGGCTCTGGAGCAGTGAATGCAGGACGGGACTACTGGGTTCCTACAAAGGATGACGGCAAGCATTGGTTTGTGCTCGATAAGAATGTCGGCGAAGAGACCATCCATTTCCTCGCAAGCAGGGAGAGGAACCCGAAGATAGAAGCCCTGTATGAGAAGCTCCGTTCTATGAGCCAAGCCGCTCGACAGGGCACGCAGGGTAAAGACCAATCTCTGCTGCTGGCGGCTGAACTGGAACGGCTCATGGGTGTTGAACCGAAGACGGTCCCGGACCAGCCGGTGGGAAGCGTCCCGGACCCGGAGGCGCTCTTTCAAGCTCTGGAAAACGAGATCAAGGTCTCGGGGGCCGAAGCCGTGTACCGGGTGAACTTCAGACACATCGCCCCGTGATCGGTGGTGAAGCGGGAGGTGGCGAGGCCGTAGGGGCAACATTGCTGCTAGTTCAATCATAGGAGCTGCGCGCCTCCGTGCCCGGTCGATCCGGTAGTGTGGGCGTGCCTGCCCGTTAATTTTGGTGGTAGAGGCGATTCATGAACAGCCCCCGGGCATTTTTTCACCGTCGTGATTCTCTTCGGTTGCCCTCATATGATTATTCCGCGGCTGGAGCATATTTCGTGACGATATGTATCAAGGATCGGGTGTGTTTATTGGGTGATGTGGTGGATGGGGAATTGATGTGCAACGACGCTGGCTGGATGGTGCAGGCGGTGTGGGAGGACATGCCGCATTGTTACACCGGTGTGGTCCTGGATGCGTTCGTGGTCATGCCGAATCATGTGCACGGTATCCTGATATTCACCGATACCGTACGGACGATACCTCATGGGGCGACTGATGGTGAAACGCTCCGCAGCGGGGGGATTCATGGAGGGGCAATTCATGAATTGCCCCTACGGATGGTTACTCCGGCCTTGAATCCCGGGATGATGAAAAAGGCACGGCGGAACATGGGATTATCGAAAATCGTCGGACGGTTCAAAATGAATAGCGCCAAACGCATCAACGAGATGCGAGATACCCCTGGGGTTGCTGTTTGGCAACGTAATTATTACGAACACATCATCCGCAACGAAGAAACCCTGGACCGTCTACGTCAATACATCACCAACAACCCCATGCAATGGGCCCTGGACTGTGAAAATCCTGCACAGGCCATTCTCCGTACGGATGATAGATGATGGGACCATTCGGGGAGGGCGATTGATCAACGGGTGATGGTATACGGAGGATGCCCGCAGGGCCGATATAAGAGGATTCATGAATGGGCGATGCCGGTCGTATCCCGTAGGGGCAATTCATGAATTGCCCCTACGCCGACGGACAAACAACCATGCGGGCCGATACGCCCGCCGCAATCATCATATATTTCCGGAGGGATGTGTCATGGGTCGTCACGTATGTGGAATGGTTATGGTGTTGGTGGTCGTATGTGCAGCAACCCTCTCATGGGGCCAGACAGCCCAGGACGCTCTCCGCGTGTACAAGGAGGGGCAGGAGCTTCAACAAAAAGCGAAGTCCCAGGCGGACCTTGAAAAGGCTCTTCAGAAATACGAACAAGCCTTGTCTACCTGCCGGAAGGTGGGCGAGAAGAAGGGCGAGGGCGTCACCCTGAACAACATCGGATCGGTGTATGACTCTTGGGGCCAGTATGCCAAGGCGTTGGAATACTATGAGAAATCTTTGGAGATAACCAGGAAGATAGGGGATGTAAAGCAAGAGGGCATCACCCTGAACAACATCGGCTTGGTTTACAAGTTTTGGGGCCAGTATGCCAAGGCGCTGGAGTATTATGAGAAGGCCTTAGCGATTCACAAGAAGGTCGGGAATGCAAAGGAAGAGGGCACCACCCTGAA
>CAINUH010000183.1 GCA_903853735.1 uncultured Desulfomonile sp.
AGAATAGTGATGAAGATGTTGAATGTCAGACTATTTCTGATGTGTTCTGTAACCGTCGGTCAAAGAACAATTTTGGGGTGGAAATTGTGTTACTGCGGATTAAAAACCTCTAGAACCGCCAATAACCCGTCCAAATTCTCTTGTATTTGAAACCATAGATAGTCTCTGTCTTGCTATCTGACAATATTCTTCTTTAATATCAACCCCAAGATAATTTCTGTGGTTCAAAAAAGCTACCTTCGAAGTAGTCCCACTTCCTGTCATAGGGTCAAAAACAAGGTCTCCTGGATTACTCCACGTAAGTACATGTGTTCCATTCACTGAAAAATGCCGGACCGGCAAGTTAGATTTATTTATACCCGCAATATGTAAATTAGTTAAGCCTATAACTTTCTAATTAATATTGGTTTACTATTTATTTATTGAATATCATGCCTATTTTTGATATACACTTGGTGCGTCGTGCTGTTGGCATGTCTATCCTTGAGATGGCCCGACTCAATATTGCCGAAACTGAGGTAGTGCCCGTGTACTGCCTTTCTTGAAGTCAAGCAATTAATCCTGTGGGAATCGCTCCATGCCCAGGGTCGCTGGACGGTAAGACTCGACTTTGCCCGGGAGGAATTTCTCATGCCGGTAATTCGAGATCTGTTGAATGAGATGGTTGCTCGCGGAGCTTCCGACTTGCACATCACTACTGGAAGTCCCCCAATAATAAGGGTGAGAAGTGAACTGCTGCCGCTCGATGGCAATCCTCTCTCGCCGCAGGAAACTCGGGAGATGTGTTACAGCGTTTTGAGTGAAGCACAAAAACACAATCTTGAGGAAAGTTTCGAATTGGATTTGTCCTTCGGCGTTCGCGGGTTAGGTCGGTTTCGCGCAAATATTTATATGCAAAGGGGGACGTTGGCTGGAGCGTTTCGCCTCATACCTCACGAGATTCCTTCTCTCGAGAAACTTGGGCTTCCGCGGGTGGTGGATGAACTCTGCACGAGGTCGAAGGGCCTGATTCTGGTGACCGGACCCACAGGGTCCGGGAAGTCCACGACGCTGGCTGCTATGATCGACAGGATCAATACCATACGGCATGAACACGTTGTAACGATTGAAGACCCTATAGAATTCCTTCATCGCCACAAATCATGTCTAGTGAATCAGAGAGAGGTACATCAGGACACCAAGAGTTTTCATGCAGCTTTACGATCGGTGCTCAGGCAAGATCCTGATGTGGTTCTTATTGGAGAAATGCGTGACCTTGAAACCATGGAGGCGGCTCTGACCGTGGCTGAGACTGGGCATCTTACTTTGGCTACCTTGCATACAAATTCCTGTGTGGAGACGATCGGCAGGATCATAGATGCCTTCCCTGCGCACCAGCAGTCACAAGTCCGTGTCCAGTTGAGTTTCGTTCTTCAGGGAGTGCTGTGTCAGACGCTGATCCCGACGTTGGACGGCCAGACTAGAACTATGGCTCTTGAGATAATGATTCCCAATGCGGCAATACGCAATCTGATAAGAGACGACAAAACACACCAGCTTTACTCTCAGATGCAAACGGGCCAAAAAGAGTCCGGAATGAGGACTTTGAATCAATCCCTCTTGGCATTATGCAAGAAGGGCCTGATTTCGTGGGAAGCCGCCCTAACACGG
>CAINUH010000184.1 GCA_903853735.1 uncultured Desulfomonile sp.
AAAGATGTTGTCCTCAGCAACAAGATCTCCGACTCCGTCAATGCAAACCATGTCGTGATCTATGGCTGGCACCAGCTCAATGGCGTCCCCATCCAGCCGGTCTTTAGCGGCCATATCAACTCATACGTTGATTACAGTCACGGCATTCGATGGATCAACAAGGACATGCTCGTCGATAGTGTTGTCATGTCGGCCAGCCAGGTCCTGACCAATCCTACTCTCTACAAAATCCTCAGCAATGAATCCGGTGTGATGAGTCAACCCAGCTACTTGAAAAACAACTTCCCTCCGGCTGTGCCGAAATCCTTTGGTGTCCGAACCGAATCCGGGAACTCGCTTCGGATCATCGTCCAACCGGACTCAACGGTGACTGGCTATGTGATTCTCGTCAGCAAAGATGGGGTCAGTTTCACTGACTCATTGGTAACCACCCCTAACAACCTCGTGCTCACTAATCTCCTGAGAGACTCTTTATATTTCGTCAAGATGGTAGCATTCAATCAAATCGGCTCCTCGGTGCCATCGGAAGTCCTTGCCGGCGTTCCTGCGGTAGTCCAGCCTCAAGCACTCATCGTCAACGGATTTGACCACGCGTCAGCAGGAAATACGCACGACTTCATCAGACAACATGGTTCTGCCTTCATGGCCAACCGGGTATCTCTCTCTTCTGCCACGAATGACGCCATCGTTGACGGACTGTTTTCGCTGACGGACTACACAGTGGTGGACTACATCCTGGGAGATGAGAGCTATGTGGACGAAACATTCAGCGCTGCAGAGCAAGTCAAAGTCAAAACCTTCCTGCAAAATGGGGGAAAGCTCTTTGTCTCCGGCTCTGAGCTGGCGTGGGATCTCGGTTTCAAGGGGACACCTTCTGACAAGGACTTTCTCAACAATTTTCTCAAGGTGAAGTATATCAATGACGCCCCCGATGGATCCCCCGGGTCGACATATCAGGCCGAGGGGATCAGCGGAACTCTCTTCGGCGGATTCCCGAATATCTCATTCGACAATGGAACGCACGGTACCATCGACGTCCAATGGCCCGATGTCATCAGTCCCATGCCGGGAGCCGTCGGAATCGCGAAATATGCTAACCTTGACACTTCGTCGGGTTACAGCGGCGTTTCGTATCAGGGATATTTCCCTTCAGGAACCAGACCGGGGATGTCCATCGTCCTTGGGTTCCCGTTCGAGACGGTCTACCCACAAAGCCTGCGCACACAGCTTCTGAGCCGGGTCCTGAACTTCTTCGGGACCATTTCTGCTGTCGGGCATGCGGAGACAATACCGACGGCATTTGCCCTCTATCAGAACTTCCCCAATCCCTTCAATCCCTCCACAACTATCCGGTACGATCTTCCGAGTGATGCCTTTGTTGTGCTCAGAATTTTCAACACGCTTGGCCAGGGCATCGACAAGTTGATAGACGCACGACAGAGTGCCGGACATCACTCGGTGAGTTGGAGTTCAAACCACATTCCGAGCGGAGTCTACTTCTATCGGCTGGAAGCGGACAGCCGGCTCGAAACGAAAAGGATGTTGGTCTTAAAGTGAAGTTGGGTAAAAACTTCTGGCATGCTCAGTTTCCCACCGGTCGCTGAACTCATCTGCAAAACCGGCTGAAAGCGAGTGTTTGCGAATGGGCCCTCGTTGCTTACAATTCTCCTTGCCCTTGAATCCAAAGGTTCTTACTTTTGCAGGCCTTCAAACGCCGTATCCGGCATCAATACCAATGGGAAAACACTATGCTTCTGCATCACCAATTTGTGCGGACGGCAAAGACGTACGAGTCCAAGATTGCCGTCATTGACCGGACTCTGAACCGGCGGCTGACATACAAGAAAGCTTTGATAGGTTCCCTGATGCTCATGAAGAAATTCGAGAGCTACAGTCCGGGATTCCTGGGTATCATGCTGCC
>CAINUH010000185.1 GCA_903853735.1 uncultured Desulfomonile sp.
CTTCCCGGAAGATATTGATTTCTCTCTCTTCAGCGTCTGGAAGAGCCTGGGAGCCGTCGGGTTTTTCACCAAAAGCAAGATTCGCAACCCCGCGAATGTAGAAGTCGTCCGGATGCTTGAGATCCAAACCCTGCCCGAGGGCATTGTCTCCGAAACCAGGCAGCTTAAGGAACTCCGCAGTAGCCATTATCATGGCTTCAAAGCTTATGGGTATTCTATTCCCGAATACGGAGCAATCCTCTGGGATGGGAGCCATGGCCGGTTGCCGTACCGGCTGGACCTTGTTTGCAATACTCGGGTGGCTTCCCTGGAATTCCCACCGTTCCAGGTAACTCAGGTCCGGGAAAATGTAATCCGCATACATGGAAGTTGACCCGATGATGATATCGTTGGTTACGAAAAGCGGAAGTTTTTCCACGTTGCACAGTATTTCTATGTTGGTCTGGCCGGCCGGCAGGGAATACGTTGGAGCACCCATGTACATAAACAGGGCCTTTACCGGATAGGGATAGGCATCTCCGATCGATGGGATAATCTCTTCGTAAATGTCGCTGCTCAGAGGATACCAGTTCCGCTTGGCAGGATAGCCCGAAAACAAGGTGGTTTTTTCATAATCGAGCCCGTGTCGGATGGAGCTGATACCGAACGAACCCATTTTCCCAGGAAAGGCCGAGAGGTCGAAGAGCTTTCCTTTACCCATGGTGTCCCACGTCGCAGCCTGAATCATGCCGCCTTTGGCATCAAAATTTCCCAGCAGCATGTTGAGGGTCATCCAGGCCAGCACGTTGTAGAAACCGTTGGTGTGCTGAGCCGGGCCGCGGTGAATGTCCACTGCCGCTTGCTTGCCGTAGCTCGTCAGTTCACGTGCCACTGCTACCATGTCTGATTCTTTTACTCCAGCTATGTCGGCCCATTCCTTCAACGAATGCTCCTGCGCTATCTCGAGCAATATCTGCAATC
The DNA here is from genome assembly GCA_903853735.1 of uncultured Desulfomonile sp. Next base: position 961 of record CAINUH010000185.1, read on the forward strand.
CGCTTTTGACAACGGTCCCATTCGGAAGAGTAGTGTTGACGAACAGATCTCCATTCACCGGATTCTTGGAATCATTCGGATCAACGGAAAGAGGTTGTCCATTGACCATGACGGCCATAAACTTTTCGGTGTATTCCTTGTCATCCTTAGTTTTCCGCATCTCAGGTTGAGAGATTCCGGCATCTGCAGCACGTACGAGTTTGCCCGGCTTGCCGTCTTTTATCTCCACAAGCCATGTTCCGTTGCACCAACTGGTTTCACCGGCTGCGGTAGCGGCCGCCTTGTTGGCGCATACGAGAAATTTCTCATCGTACCTCTTGTTTTCCAGGATCCACCTGATCATACCCAGTGAGAGAGCGGCATCAGTCCCTGGCTTCAAAGGCAGCCACTTCCAGGCCTTAGACGCAGCTTTGGAGAATCGAGGATCTGCCACAGCAATTTTGGTACGCCCATCCACCAAATTCGTGGTCAGGCGGACCGTTCGGTTGGGTGGACCGTAATTGGCTTCAAACAGGTTAGCGCCTACGAAAAAGATGAATCGGCTGTTTTCTGTGTCAGCCTGCCAGTAGAATTTCTTCCCGTCAGTGAACTTGCCGTCAACGTATTGTTCGCTGATGGCCTTGCAGGTGAAATAGAGCGAACCCTGACAGACAGTTGTGTGCCCGTGCGCATTTGTAGTGCCGAGTCCGTCTGCCAGACGTTTGTACATCTCTGCACGACCTGCTTTCAGCCTACCCCAGGCAATCACTATCTGGTTATTCTTGGGGCCGAGGTCCGGATGGTTGGGATCGATGAGCTTGTCAAGATTGGCCGCGTACTTTGTCTTGAATTCCTCCGCCAGAGCCGTTTTCTTGTCTTTGTCCTTTTCGTCAAGAATCGTCTTGACGTCTGCGGCCATTGCCTTGGCAACCTTAGAATCCCTCAGAGCAGCTAGTTTGGTGAGCCCTTCAACCTCACGATTCTCCTCCCCAGGAACTTGGGCGAAGAGCCTTCCTCCTTCACATATCTCCTTGATTGCTTGCTCAAAAGGAATTGATGCCCATTTGTTCTCTCCTCGCTTGCCGGCTCTTTTGAGCACCTTTCTTATTCGGTAGGGGTCATAGGCGGTTTGAAGTCCAGCCTGACCCTTGGGGCATATGGCTGCGTCCACCGGGGCAGCATCTTCCGGATGGGTGCTGTACGGTAAGTGTGGCAGCAGAGTCCAAGGGTTGTAGGGATTGCCGTCTATCTTGGTGATAATACCATTTTGATGCTTGCATGTGATTCCGCAGCCTGTGTTGCACTGGAGGCAAGCCGAATAGATTATGTTTTCAGGCTTTGAGAGTTCGTACGGCGCATCAGGCCTATCAGAGTTCATCACTGCTTTGGCTGTGGAACTCTTCGTTAACGCGGAGGCCTCCGACTCGGCAATCAGAACACTTGCTCCCAACAATGCTCCTCCCGCCAGGAAACCTCTTCGACTTGTGACTTGATCTTTCTTGCTCTTATTCATTTTCCACCTCAAAACCTGACTTAAGCACGGTGCCCTATCGCCTTATTGAGACTATGCCCCACAAAAAAAACGGTCATTCCTACAGCAAGCATGAAGCAACCCACGAAGTATTCCATGGGTGTCGGGTGGTAGTTGTATACAAGCCGCATGTCCTGAAATGCAGACGCCAATCCGGGAATCTGACCTGCAATCTGGCCCGGAACGAGGATACTCATACGAGCAGCAGCAAATCCGACTATTGAGAGAAAGCTCCCCAAAGCCCAAAGAGCTTTTGACGAACTCAGAAATAACAACAAGGGAAGGATCACGCCCACCAAGACGTGAAGTATCCAAAATACCGGCCAATAATCTCCGAACAGGAGAAAGACTACACTCGGAGAATGAGTGCCTGGGTTCCAAAAGGCAATTGAGAACTCTGCAAATTCAAACATTGCGTAGACGGCTATGCCGAGTATCGTGACAATACGAAGTTTATGGAGGGACTCGTAGTGTTCCCTCAGGCTCTTTTCGTCTGCAGACTCAGAACCGACCAAGTTTTTCACAATGAGAAGGGCCGCGCCTCCAAGGGCTATGGCCGAAGCGAGGAACAATACCGAGAGAATAGGGCTGTGCCAAAAAGTGTTTGTCCTGACCGCTTCGAAGAACACGCCGCTCTGGCTGGGAAAGAGTATGGACATGAATGTTCCGA
>CAINUH010000186.1 GCA_903853735.1 uncultured Desulfomonile sp.
ACCGCGGCCATCATCCAGTAAGTGTCAATATCGGAGTACCTGGGGGCAATTCCACAACCAATAGCCACTCCAACATACCTGTCAAGCATGGGTCGCTGTACAGCGGCGTCAGAGGGACCGTCATTCTCGACGCCCACAAGAGGTTTGACTACGGAGCCGGCCTGAACCTCATGATCGTATTGCCGGATCAACCGTTCCTTGGAACAGATGTTCCAGCGCGACATTAGCCCAAGCAACTCGTTATTCAGATTTGAAGGACATTCAAATTCAGGCTCAGTTGGTGACGGCGCTTTCCACTTTGCTTTGAGGCGCATCTGGGGAACGCCATCGTGCAGGAAATCCAGTGGGAGAAGAACCACGGTTGCGTCTTTCCACAGCACGGTAAATGAGCCGTCATCAGTGAATTCCCCGAGATCCGTGGCCTCAACGTCCAATTTTTCAGCAAGATTCAGGAATTCCCCCAGTTTCTCCGGAGGCACAGCCACTGTCATTCTCTCCTGAGCCTCAGACAGAAGGATTTCCCAAGGCTGCAATCCTGGATATTTTAATGGCGCCCTGTCGAGAAGTAGTCTAGCGCCACCCGATTCCTGGGCCATTTCACCCACGGACGAAGACAAGCCTCCGGCGCCGTTGTCAGTAATGGAACTGTAGAGCCCTCGATCTCTTGCCACAAGAAGAAAATCCGTCATCCGTTTCTGAGTTATTGGGTCTCCAATTTGAACGGCTGTGGCAGGTGAACCTTCGTGCAACTCCTCGGATGAAAATGTAGCTCCATGAATACCATCTTTGCCGATTCTACCGCCAGTCATTACAATTCGGTCGCCAGGGTTGGCTTTCTTGACGTGAGCCGGTTTGCCATTAATTTTTGAAGGCATCAATCCGCCTGTTCCACAATATACCAAAGGCTTCCCAAGGTAGCGTTCGTCAAAGACCACCGCTCCGTTCACCGTTGGTATGCCGCTCTTGTTGCCTCCATGTTCGACTCCTTCTCTAACTCCCTCGAAGACTCTCTTTGGGTGGAGAAGACGAGGTGGTATCGATCCACTGTAGTCTGGCGGGGCAAAACAGAACACATCCGTGTTGAAAATCAGGCGGCATCCGAGACCTGTGCCGAACGGGTCTCGGTTCACCCCGACTATTCCCGTAAGGGCACCACCGTATGGGTCTAGAGCGGACGGGGAATTGTGAGTCTCGACTTTGACAACAAGGTTCCAGTCGTCATCAAGCTTTATTACTCCGGCGTTGTCCTTGAACACCGAGAGGCAGTAATCGCGTTGCCCGAGCTTCTTTCGAATATCTTCAGTGGCTCTCTGGACATAGGATTTGAACAGACTATTAATCTGAAATTTTTTACCGTCTTCTTCGTAGTCGATAATCGCATTAAAGATCTTGTGCTTGCAGTGTTCAGACCAGGTTTGGGCAAGCACTTCCAGTTCGCAGTCAGTAATCTTCTGGGACAGTCGATATTTTTTCCTCCGCTCAATATAGGAATCGTCTCTAAAAAATGCCTGGATCGCCTTCATTTCTTCGACATTGAGCGCCAACACACCGTTCTGACTTATGCGCAACAATTCCTTATCAGATTGGTCCAGATCGATTTCTTTGACTTTGATTTCAGCCTTGGATGTTACAACCGGAGCTACGATTGAGTAGCGATGGTCGGTCGGCGAAAAAACCTGGGAAGTCTGGATGAGATCATTGGCCAAGAGATCCCTGGCAATCGCCAAAATCTGATCTCGTTCGAGTTGACCCCTGAAGAAATAGGCTTTTTGACTGTATACACCGCCTCCGGACCTTTTTCTTATGTTCAGGGTTCGTTCAACCGCTTCTCTGGCTGTTCGACCTACATTGTCCGTGACGCCCGGCCGGTATCCGACTTCAACAATCCAGTCAAATGGAAGGTTCAAGGGTTCATCGATAGCGGCTTCCTGAATCACCGGATCAACAAAGACTTCTTTAGCTAGAAGTTCCAGTTCCGATCGTTCAAGGTCCATGTCGATTATAAAGCTGTCAGCGACCCTGAGTTCATCTAGTTTGAATCCGAGATCCGACTCGATTCTGGCTGCAATACGCCTGCCGGCAG
>CAINUH010000187.1 GCA_903853735.1 uncultured Desulfomonile sp.
CAGCATCTCCCCCCCCAGAGATCTCTTTATTTCGGCGACTGTAGGTTTGTTGAGGAGAGGGCGATCCGGCATGACGAACACAGGAATCCCATCTGGCGCACCTTTCTGAAATTGAGCAGCCGCCTCCATCACATCATCCGGTGCGACCCTATTGACGATAACCGAAAGAATGTCACATTTCTTTGCTTCCAACAGATCTGCCAGCCCCATCACTTCATCGACGATCTCCCTGACGTTCCTTCCCTGTCCTGCGACAACAGGCACAAGGGGCGTACCAAGGTTCCGTGCAACTTCGACATTGAACTCAAACTCCAGCGCAGTTTGCATAGCTTTGTAATCGGTGCCCGTGCACACTACAAAGTCGCATTCATGTTCCACGGCCCGGTACTTTTCGAGTAACCGGCTGTATAGTTCGTCTTCCTTGTCACCGGAGATCAAGTCTCGCGCATAGGCATAGGTGGCGCCAAACATACTCTCTTGGGGAGTCGTGACCTCGTAGCGGCTCATGACGAGGGCTAATAAGTGATCTGAGGTCGCGTCCTCTACAACCGGCCGGAAGAAGCCGATCTTCCCACCATGCCGCGCCAGCAGTTCCATCGCTCCGAGCACAACCACTGATTTTCCGCTTTGTGGCCCGGTCCCTGTGATGTAAATGCCCTTTAACATTTCCCGACTCCTACAGTGGACTTTTGTCTTCGATGGATTGCGTCCTACCTTCGCTCCAAGGGCACCGTTGATGGCGCCATGGCAAGAACCAGTTCACCACCAGGACCACTTCCAGATTCCGAAGGAGAAGAAAAGGCCGCCCTTTTGCTTTGTATGGTAGATGAGTCGCCGGCTGAACACTACACCAGGCCGTCAAGTAACAGTTCGTTTACTGCCTCCCGGAGGATTTGCATACTGCTCGTCAAGCCTTCACGTTCCCCATCGGAAAGATCAGGTCGGAACTCTGCTATGATGCCTTCGGCCCCAACCAGGCGGGGAAGAGAAAGACAGGTCCCTTCTAACTCTGCCACAGCGCTGGTCAGGCTGGAAACTGTGAGAATGCGTCGCTCGTCGTCGCGAATGGTCTGAATGATATTGGCGAGACCGGCACTAATCCCGAAATACGTGGCGCCTTTGCCTTCAATGATACGGTAAGCGGCATTTCGGACCCCTTCACCTATCCGGGCTATGACTTCCTCGGTGAGATATCGCCCTATCTGCTGGGCAAAATCCGGAAGGGGAACCCCACCAACCTTGACACTCGACCATGCCAGGACTTCAGAATCCCCGTGCTCTCCAAGGACATAAGCGTGAATCGAACTCGGGGAAACACCGAGATGTTCTCCCAGGAGTGCTCGGAAGCGGGCTGTATCGAGTATGGTGCCGCTCCCGATGACCTTTGTCGGCGGCAGACTGGAGAGTTTCAAGGTCACGTGAGTCATGATGTCCACAGGGTTGGATGCCACAAGCAATATCGGATCCTTCGCATACCGAAGCACCTGCCCGCATACCCCGGAGAAAACGGCGACATTCCGCTTCAGAAGATCCAATCGGGTTTCTCCCGGACGCTGACCAACCCCACAACAAAGGACGACCACATCAGCCTGCTCCAGGAGGGAGTAATCTCCAGCGACAACACGTACAGCTCGCTCAAAAGGGGTTGCGTGAAGGATATCTTCAGCGTGAGCCAGAGCCGCCTTGGAGTTGACGTCGATCAGCACTAGCTCGCTCACCAGTCCCTTCAACACGAGAGTATACGCTGCTGTGCTGCCGACAAATCCGCATCCCACAATTCCGACTTTCATGGATCATCCTTTCCGATTTTGATTTGATTGTCTAAAAGAATTGCATTATTCACCGCAGCAGAACCACGATGGACCTAGCTTTTACGACATGCTGAAGACTGGAAAGGGGACTTCCTTTTCCCGGCTCTGCAATGTCCTCAGGGCTTGCAAGGCTGGTGTCCACAACGCTGCGCCACTCCTCCGCCCGGCCTTCCTGTATGGTGAAAATCAGGTCCTCCCAATAGACATTGATCAACACGTATAGGTCGTTGTCTCTGAGTCTCGACCCACTCAGAAAGTAGGCGAGCGCCCACGAGTCCCGTGAAAGATCCACCCCCTCAGTTGTTCCATACCATTGCACATCCTCACGCCAGTAGCGGCTCCGTCCTATGGATGGATGGGCTTTTCGGAAGGCGATCATGCCTTTGAAAAAGCGAAATATGTCACGATTGCGCTCTAGAAGATCCCAATCCAGCCAAGTGGTTTCATTGTCCTGATTGTAAGGGTTGTTATTCCCTTTCTGGCTGTTCATGAATTCGTCGCCCGCGCAGAACATGGGGGTTCCATTAGCTAGCATGAGCAGGCAGAAGAAGTTCTTGATCTGGCGCCTCC
>CAINUH010000188.1 GCA_903853735.1 uncultured Desulfomonile sp.
ATCCCGGGACGAGTGTATGAGCACGCCCGGGGCCTGGTCATACGGCTTGCTGGGGGGCATCCGTCGTATGACCTACTTGTAGCAGCAAGAAGGAGGATGCTGAGTCTGTGTGGTTCACCCTAATCCGAGCATGGGGGAGAATTTTCAAGCTCTGATGGGTGTACGATGAGGCCTGGGGGAATGGTCTGTTCGAAAAAGGGGCAGAATCACAAGAGAGCGCATACGTTCCAGATATACGTGGCACACCGCTCTCCTCATACCACCCAGGAGGGAGATTTCAGACACCAAACGGGGCCTAAGGGCCAAAAAAACACCACCGCGAAAAATAGGTCGCGGATTTGGGAGGGCGGATGCCGGACAATGATGGAATTCAAATCATTGTCCCTTTTACGGCCTTTCAATCGAAAATATCGCTTGTATTCAATCTGCGTCCTCTAGCAAATTCCGCCCCAGTTATTTTAGTCTTGGCAGGAGTCTGAACCATTCCAAGCCTTAGCAACCCGTGTCCAGTCCCGACCACGACTCCGTCGGTCCTTATGGCTTGCACCCGCCCAGGAACAGCCTGTCCTTCTTCGGGCTCAGCTTCCCATATTTTGACCGTTTCCTCCCGAAGGCTGCAGAATGCTCCCGGCCAGGGATTCATGGCCCTTATTAGCCGGCCAAGATATTCGCTGTCCAGATTCCAGTCGACCTGCCCGTCAGCTTTTGACAGCGGCTTCGTATATGTTGCAGCCGAATGATCCTGCCGCACGGGCCTAATCTTGTTGTTCATCATCTCCTTGAGCGTTCGCACCACGAGTTCGGCCCCTGGTTTCAGAAGTCTATCGTGGAGGGTGCCGGCCGTGTCGTCCGGTCGAATTCTTATTTCTTCCTTGAGCAGAATATCGCCTGTGTCCATGCCTTTATCCATCAGTATTGTACAAACTCCGGTGACTTTGTCCCCCTGAAGGATGGATGATGATATTGGAGAAGCTCCTCTGTGACGCGGTAGCAGAGACGCATGTAAATTCACGCATCCCATGACCGGGAGCGCCAGCACACTTTCCGGCAGAATCTTCCCATAAGCCGCCACTACTATGACGTCGGGTCGCCATCCTCTGAGGATTCCCATGAATTCAGGTGATGACGGATTGTCTAACTCAGCTACCGGAAGACCGACTGAAAGAGCTTGCATCTTTACGGGAGTGGGGAGAACTTTCCTGCCTCTTCCCTTAGGTTTGTCCGGCTGAGTCACTACGCCTATGACATCAAACTCTGCGAAGAGTTCTCGCAAGGTAGGAACAGCAAATTCAGGTGAACCCATGAAGACCACTCTCAAATTCACCGTTCTCTCCTTCCCTGTTTCTTGAGACGCCTTTTATACAGGTTTCGTTTTAGAGAAGAAGCATGATCTAATAGCGTTGTACCATCCAGATGATCAATCTCGTGCTGGAGGACACGGGCCATTAATCCTTCGGCCTCGATCTTGAGGGGTCTCCCCTCGAGGTCCGAGCCCGTAACACATAACCGTTCCGATCGCTCTACCTCCAAGCCGAATTCCGGGACACTCAGGCAGCCTTCTTCCTTTACCGACAAACCTTCGCAAGTTGAAATTACAGGATTTATTATGAACAGAGGGCGTTTCTTTTTCTCATGAGGTTCCGCATAAGGGTAAACAATGTCGACCACTATTAACCGAAACAACTCGCCAACTTGATTGGCGGCTAACCCGAGACCTGGTACTCGATACATAGTCTCGGCCATGTCGGCCGCCAGATCGCGGATGCGATCATCAATCTCGTTTATCTCTCGAGCCTTTTGAGTCAACGCCACATGGGGGACGACCAATATTGAACGCCTAGCCACATTCAGGCCCCTTATTTGTATTGTTCTCGTAATATGTCTATAGTTTCAGGTCGCTGTCAAGGTAGACCTTGTGGGATTCTGATTTGTAATCATTCATCAGGCTCGAATGTGGAGGGAGCGGGTGAAGAACTGATCCCGGAGGTACCAAGAATCTCCCTCGCAAAAGGCTTTGCAATGGAGACACAGAGATCACAGGGAACTCTAAAATATTTTTCACTGTTGGGTTCCCAGTGTCTCTGTGTCTCCGGGGCGTGTTTTTTGATTCGGGGCTATTTGGAGTCCAAGCTCAACGGCGGTCTCGTGTCCGTACGCCTTGAGCTGCTCTGGCAGCTTAACCCTCATCAATAGTAATTCTTCTTGGGACCGCTTTCTCAACCTTCGGGAGCACCAGTTTGAACACTCCCTCTGATATGGACGCAGTTATCTTGCTTCGGTCAATTACTTCGGTGATCCTAAAGTTTCAAAAATAATTCCCCGTCCGGTATTCACTCAACAACGGCTCTCACTGAGGGGTTGCCCCTGCAAATTTGCCCACTATTGTGAGTGTATCATCTCTAACCGCTCGATCC
>CAINUH010000189.1 GCA_903853735.1 uncultured Desulfomonile sp.
CAATGAAGTCTTCAACTGCCGACCGAGCACAGAAGATACTATCAGTTCTCCTGGACCAATACATACCCTATCACATACTGGTCTATTCTCTGCCCGGCGTAGAGGTCTTTTTTGCCGACCAGGTAAAGGAGGCAAAAGAGGTTTACGAAAGAGCCAACAGGGAACTGACGGAATTCAGGAAGCGATGGAACCTGCCTCTGCCTGATAGACAAAAGACGGAACTTATCTCTACGATGAAATCTTTGGAGGATTCTTTGCTCGAAGCCAACTCCAGTGTGGACCAGTATCATACCATGCTTGCACGAATGAAAAAGGGCGGCATGGTTACCGGCCAGCTCATCCCAAGTTTGCAAAGAGGCAATGAAATCACGTTGATCAATGTCATGGCCGTGCAGTTGCTGCAGGCCGAGCAAAAGCAGCTTCAAGTGGGCGAGGTTTTTACAGCGGAGAGTCGCGATTTCAGGACCGCGACTGAGCAGCTCAATGAAATAACAGGGAAATTTCACGATGTCCTGGAAGGCGAATTATCCATTCTAAAAACCAAGAAAGCAAGCATCGAGCAGAATCGCGATACGGTGCTTGAACAAATGCGAGTACTGCTCGAAAAAAGTGAAGAAGCGCGCACACTGCAGTTAGAGGAGCAGATAACTAAGGAGCAATACCTCCAATTCGTAACAAAATCAGAAGCGGCCAAAATTGACAACTTGGAAAGCCGTAAGAAACTGGTGGACGTGAAAATCCTGGGCAGACCCTCTGTGCCGGCAAGCGCTGTTTTTCCCAGGACCGGTCTATTCGTCTTGGCAGCGTTTATCTTTTCGTTCCCTCTTGCCATAGGCATAATCTTTATGGCAAGCTTCTTTGACTACACCTTTGACGGTCCGCAACAGCTTGAAAAGGCGACGGGCTTCAGCGTTCTCGCCACACTCGGGAAACTCACGAAAGGTAAGCCGCCCAAGTCTTAGGTAGTGAGGGGCATCCCATCTGAAAGCCCGGCCTTGAAAGATACTGAGGAATTTGACTTAAATGGAAAGTAGTTGTCGGGCACTCGCATTAAGCGTACCAGGTACCCTATCAGCAATGAAAACAGCACTTACCATAACACTAGCAATCAGCCTTCTCTTTTTGAGTCAATCCAGTCCTCTCGCCTGGAGAGTTGAAGCAATTGCAGGAACTATTCAGGAAATCAGTGAACAAGCCGTATATGTTGAGGGAGACAGGGGGAGTATTGTTTTTGAACTGAGAGGAGTGTGTTCCTGGTGCGAGGTTGGGCTGGCCGTCATTGTAGTGTTCCAAAGCCCGACGATGGCAACGATGAGGCCGGAGCCGAACTCTCTGAACAATAAGCCGGTAAGAATGTTTATCGTGAGAGACGGCCGCGAGGAGGAATTCTAGCTGCTCTGCCCGCTGGAGAGCTTCTCATACAAATCGAGGTACCGGTCGATTAATACATTCCAGTCCCTGTTTGCCTCAACCCACTTTCTTCCGTGTTGTCCTAAATCTATCCTGAAGTCGGATTGTTGTATCAAGATCCTGCATTGAGCCAACAGGCTTTGTATGTTTCCAGATTCGAAGAGAAGACCGTTTGCCTCATCCTGAACTATTTCCAAGTGCCCCCCAACATCGCTTGCAAGGAGAGCTTTGCTCATGGCCATTATCTCAAGGGGTTTCAAAGGTGTTACAAGGCTGGTTTCCCGGCCTTTCCTCCTCGGGAGAACCAGGAAATCAAAGAGTCGATAGAAATCCATTGTTCTTTCGTAGGGAACCCGCCCGGTAAAGATGATTCTGCCGGCTAATTCAAAGCTTTCTGCCATTTTTTTTAGGATCGGCATGACTTCACCGTCTCCCACCAGTAAGAGACGAAGTTCCGGAAACTCAGGAGCGAGAAGCTTCATGGCCTCAACGAGCAAATCGAGCCCCTCATAGTGAAAGAAGGAACCGACGTATCCCATAACCAGTTTTCCCTCCAGTCCCAGACTTTTCTGAAGATCCTGGGAAGGGGGACCCGGGACGAACATTTGCACATCAACACCGTTCGGGACGATCGCG
>CAINUH010000190.1 GCA_903853735.1 uncultured Desulfomonile sp.
ACAATCACAAACCCCAGCACTAGGGCTATTGATTTCTGTCCTGGGAATACATTGGACAATACAGGGCCTCCTTACCACGTGGCTCGTAGCAACCCCTTGGGACGAAACATCAGGACGGTTACAACGGCCAGATAAGGGAAAACAATGGCAAATTGCGGCCACACCAGGATTCCAATGGCATCTGTAAGCCCGAAGATAAGAGCACCCAACAGTGCTCCCCACATGTTGCCCAGCCCTCCGATAATAACGATCAAGAACGCTTCCATAATAATTGTGTGGTCCATGCCCTGGTTGATGTTTTGAGTAGGAGCTACCAGGGCTCCTCCCAAACCGGCCAGGGAGCAACCTATGATGAAGACAAATGCAAAGACCAGGCTGACATTGATTCCAACCGCACCCACCATTTCCCTGTCGACTGCTGCAGCACGCGATATCTTGCCTATCTTGGTCTTATTGGTCAGCAGCCACAGCCCCAACGCAACAAGTGGACCGATAACCAGCAGGAACGAATTGTAACGGGGAAACGGCAGTCCCAAGATCGAGAAAGAGCCCTGAAGAATTTCTGGAGCTGAAAAGGAGCGGTAATCAGACCCCCATATAAGCTTGACCAGGTCCCTGAAAAGAAGCGTAAGGGAAAAGGTGAACAAAAGGAGCATCAAATGCTCTCGTTCATAGAGGTGACAGAAAAGACCTCTCTCTACAACAAGACTTATCAGGGCCACTCCCAATGGAGCCAGAATCAGGGCCAGCCAGAAACCATAGGAGCCGCCTCCAACGCAGGTAGCAATAGTGTACGACAAAAAGGCCCCGATCATGTAAAGGGAGCCATGCGCCAAGTTTGGAATCCTGAGTACCCCGAGTACGAGACTCATGCCTGAAGAAACGATAAACAGAATAGTGGTCCTGCTCAGTCCGACCAGGATTTGCTGGGACAGAGCAGACAATGTAATCCCTGAAGCAATCTCCATGATGTAAACTTTTCTCTCAGTGTTTGCCCTGTGGCGCTCAAGGAGCAAGAACCTGAAAAGGCTACGGAACTAGTTAAAAACCATGTATTATCTCTCATTATGCTCTGCGGAAGAGGCAGGCCCCGGAAAACCACCGGCGCCAGCCTCAGCCTTACCAATTGCTGCACTCACTCACAACGATCAGAGCGACTATTTCTCCCTCAGTTTCTTGATTTCCTCCACTGGAGGCATAGCATCTTCGGCTGGAATCGTAACGATGTCGGTACTTATAAGGAAATCATACCCAGGGACTTTTTTGGTCACGCCCATAAACATGGGCAACATCAACTGATGATCGAAATCCCTCATAGTCAATTTGCCGATCGGGCTGTCAACGGTCATGCCCTCCATGGCGTCGATGAATTTTTCCGTGTCCACGGCGCCGGCTTTTTCATAGGCTTTGGCGATAAACTGGCCGGTGACGAAGCCGACAAGACTGCCGAACGAGGGATACCTTCCAAATGCCTCCTTGAATTCTGCCGCAAAAGCCTTATTCTCTGGAGTATCCGGGAAATAGAAAAAGTAATTGGAAGTTCCCAACACGCCTTCGGGAGCCTCCAGGCCAAGCGGCCTCAAAGTAGACAACTCAGTGGCTGTGTGCATAAAAAAGGGTACACGTTCGTTGAACCCAGTGGCCTTAGCCGCCTTTAGGAATGGAACGCAGCCGGCGCCGCCCGTTGCTACTATCACCGCGTCCGGTTTCGCTGAAAGAATCGCGGTTATGTAAGGGGTAAAGTCCGGCTCGCCGACCTTCCACCAGGATTCGCCAATCAACTTGGCTCCGGGCTTCATCTTTTTGAGATTGTTCCAAATTCCTTCACCCACGGCGTGGCCGTATTCATA
>CAINUH010000191.1 GCA_903853735.1 uncultured Desulfomonile sp.
CTCCCTTCATGTCGGGATTTAATAAGTCCAGGTTCCCCGCTCTGTCCGCAAAACTGCCTGTTCCGGCTCTGTCTATAAGGCCTTGCAGCATATCTGGATGCTTTGAAAACCCTTCCTGTCGGATCATGTTTTGCCTGTGATATTCGGCGGGGGTCATAGCGTTTTTGTAGCCGCCAATTAGCTGAAAGTTGATTATATCTCGTAGCGGATTGCCGCCTTCTTGCAGGCCGTTCTGCATTAGGTTCTGAAATTGATCGCTTTTCATGAATTGTTTGTAGGAGACGTTGTCCTTGAGTCCCATAGTCAGTGTCGCCAATTTTACCGAATCCCGTACTTGGCTGTTTGATGCGCCAGCGCCTTTCATGGCTGATGCTGTAACGTTGGTATTCCTGGCGACCATGGTCATGAGTTCGGAGACCCGGGATTTGTCCATCCCTTTTCTCACGCCTTCGATCATGGCAATTGTGTCGGTGCCAAGACCCGCATGGCCTGTTGCCGAATATGCATTCCCGTACAGTCCTGCGACTTGGTTAAAGTCTGTGCCCGTGGCGCGACCGAATGCCGCGGCGAGTCGGGTAGACCCTGCGATATTGCCAGATGTCACTCCCTGGGTGGTCATGTGTTCCAAAAGGCCCATGTATTCAGGTGATGCGTAACCAAGTCCTAGTCCTGAATCGAAACCGCCTGATATTCCCCGGCCTCCAAGAATGTTGGATGTCCCGATACTCTGCTGATATTTCGACCTGGATTGTGCTAGAAAGCTGAGGGCAGAGAACCCTCCTACGGCTGCCAATCCCCAACCAAGAGCATTTCGAAGGGAATTACTGCCGCCGCTTCCGCTACTACCCGGGCTTCCCTCTCCACCACCACCGCTTGTTACGGTCTGTCCATAGTTACCATGCTGGTCGTAATATTGTTGGGCTGCTGTTTGACGTGGAGGCGTTGTGGATCTCTGGCTTATTGCCGCAGCGTATCGATAGTATTCGGCTTTTGACGAGTGCCCCCCCATACTATAGGGTTCGGTACTGATATTCGGTTTGAATACCTTGATCAGGCGGTCATAATCCTTGACCATCTCCTTCATGGCCCGGCTGGAGCCTTCAATCTCCTGGCGCATGGCCTTCGCGGCCTCGGCGCCGCCCTTCATGACTGCATCGGTGCCCTTTGTCCCGGAGACGTTTACGCCTGACAATTCCTTGGAGTTTTTGAGTCCGGTGTTGAGTTCTCCAATTGCCGTTTTCGCTTCTCGGACTTTGTCGATTCCGTTGATTCGTATGTCAATTCCGACGGTCATGGGCGTTTCCTCCATGCCTCTATTTTACGTTTTCCACGGTTTCTGTCGAACTGTTTGCCTATACGAGAAAAGGAGGCCTAAGCCTCCCCTCCTTTTTTCACTGGTTCCCAGTCGCCGCCTCTGGCCAGGGCCTCAAGGTCGATCTTCTCGCCGGCCTCCATTCTGGCGAGGCCCTCGTCCAGCTTCGAATCTCCCGAGAGTTCCGTGTCACAGGTCGGGCATTTGTCCCTGTGCGTCTTGATCTTGCACTTAAAGCACTCACTCAGCGGCTTCCCGTTGTAGGCCAGTACCTTTTCGTAC
>CAINUH010000192.1 GCA_903853735.1 uncultured Desulfomonile sp.
CACTGTGCGCCCTTGGGCTCGCCATCGTGGCTCATGTCCGGTTCTGGTACTGCCCCAATTCACGGGAAATATCAAAAGCACTTGGTTGGCGTTTCTTAGACTGCCATCCTCAAACGGAGGCTTTTACCACGGCCTGCTAGATGAACTTCCGGACCCGAGCAAGAGCCCGGGACAGAAGCCAGCTCCGGTACCTGAGCCTGCCCCAGCGCCGATGCCTGCGCCTTCGCCAGAGACTGCACCAGCTGACCCGGTTCCCGCTCCGAAGAAACAGCCGAAACCTGACATTAACTGGCCAAGACAAGGTGACAGACAAGCCACGAAGAGGCTTGAGAAACAGCTAGGCGAAAGCCTCGAAAAGTATAAAGAGGGTCACGTTGGGAAAGAGCTTGTGAAGCGCTATCGTGTTGGTGTTGACAAGAAGAGCGGTGAAGTATATCTTGGACCTCTGGGGCCTCAGTCTCCCCTGCCAACGTTCCCGACAGGGGATATATGTGACTTGGGTTCGGGCGGTGTCAAGTACTAACCGGGAGCATGACTTATGTTCATACCTGAAGATGAACGTGTCACTCTATGCCTGACAGTGTTCACGGATGACAGCAATCCAGAAGTTCTTGACAGGCTTCTCCATGTCCCCTCTCGTCGTGTAGTGCACAGAGGCGAGCAACTCGGTCCTGCACATGCGAGCAGAAAGAACAAGTGGGAGTACGAAGTCTTTGGTCGTTTGGCCGACGCTGATTTAATTCGCGAACAACTTATAGCCACTTTGCTAGATCAGAGGCAGGCTCTGGAGGGGATAGCAGGGCAGTACGATATATGGGTGTCTTATAATATAGACTCCAAAGAGAACCGTATAACGTATTCTTTTTCGTCTCACCAGGTGCGACAGATTAGCAGCATTGGACTGTGCTGGTGCGTGGGATTCGATTTTCATGCGGACCATGTCAACGAGGCTGGGAAGACCGTGCGCTATGCTCCGGATTTCTATGAGCCTGACTTTCCAGACTTAGAGGCCAGTGCTAGGTTTACTCTGCGCAGACATGGCGCGAGGTCCGACGTTGTTGAGGTGGTTAAAGAAATCTATGACGAATGGACTGAACCGTTGGAGAGGTTCGTGTGTAAGATCGCAGAGCTAGAATATGACCCTAGAGATGAACTCTGTCTTGGGGTAGAATTCTGGACAAACTCCGACCAAATGGGCTTTCATTTGGCGCCTCAGCTGCTGACGACGCTATCGCGGCATGGGTTGGGTTTAGAGATCACGGTAGTGCTGTGCCTGTTCAAAGTGGTCTTTCCCGACGATTGTGGTCAGAGCAATTAGAGGGGCACCATACTCGGGAAACCTGCGAATGCTTCCCCTACCTTCTTGCCAAATGGCAACCTAGTCAGGAAACTGATGACAACGGCAAGAAGGAGACCAGTGCGATGTGGCAAATCCGGGACACCCATTAGGCGGCCCGGTGTCAAGGGACAACACTCTCTTGTCACCATTCCTAACTTCTATCGACCATGGGGCGCGGCGCATGCCCCGACCCTGAGCAAGAGACCTGAACGAGTTTTGTCTTCACATTCAAAAGCCTCTTCTTCGTTCTTCTCAGAATGGCGTTCTGCAATTCTCCATGTCTAACCGTGATCGCAAAGGACGCGCAATCTGGTTCTCGTTCATATTGGCGTCGTGTAAACACGCACCAGTCACCCATCGGGATTAAGCCATTGGGCGGCTCCGCAACGCGGAATCTCGCCCGGCCTTGGCGCAAACGCGCCCCAGAAAACCTTTGGCAGCCCGCCCGTGTCCATGTCCCATGGCGCGCTGGGTGACGCGCTCAATGACAGATCCCCGGCTCGCAGGCGCAAGCCGTAAGGTCAAAATATCTAGCCGACCTGTAAGCACCGGGTTTTCAAGGGGTTAGATTTCTCCTTGTTTGTGCAGTTCAGCCGATTGACTCCAGCACAGCCGGACGTCCTGATTGCTTTCACCTGCAAGGAGGGACGAGTTCACACTCTACGAGGGTTGTCCTACTGAGGGATGACGGTGCCTGTCGGGTGGGCGGGTAGTCCGGGCCGGGCCGTGTGGCGGCGTGGGGATGCCAGGCGGATGCAGCGACGCATTTGCCGCTCTGCGAGTTGCCAGCCAGGGCGCCGGTGCTTGTTGTGAAAACTCACATCACGCGCGCAATTGCACGCCGTCAG
>CAINUH010000193.1 GCA_903853735.1 uncultured Desulfomonile sp.
CGTCGTCATGGCTTTCGGGAGAGTGATCTCCGAGTTGGGAATTGCCATGATGCTGGGCGGCAATATTAGAGGCTTTACGCGCACCATGACTACAGCCATAGCCTTGGAAACCAGCAAGGGAGAATTTGAGTTTGGACTGGCCCTCGGCATAGTGCTGCTGGTAGTGGCTCTTGCGGTTAATGTATTACTGTTTGTACTGCAAGAGGGTAAGCGATGACTTGTGTATACAGCTTAAAGGACGTGGCTTTTGCTTACGAGCACCGGCCCGTACTGACTGTGGAGGTGCTGGAGGTGAGACAAGGTGAGATTGTAGCGCTGGAAGGTCCCAACGGCTCCGGTAAGACCACGCTACTCCACTTACTGGCTTTTTTGAATATTCCTCGTCAGGGCTCGGTGGTCTTCTTTGGTGAACAGTTGAGGACGAAAAACCTGTTAACATTTCGTCGAAGAATCGGATTACTCCTGCAGAACCCTTATCTCTTTCGTACATCCGTTCTTTCCAACATTATGTCAGGCCTGAAGATCAGGGGCATACGAGGGGACAGGGCTAAACAAGCGGCCTTGGCAGCTTTGGACAGAGTAGGGCTCTGTGGATTTGAGAAACGCCACGTCGGGTCTCTTTCAGGCGGTGAAGCCCAGAGAGTGGCCCTCGCCAGGGCCATTGTGCTCGAACCGGAGGTTCTTCTTCTCGACGAGCCCTCAAATCACATGGATAGGGAAAGCATGAAACGAACACAAGAAATTGTCATGGAATTGAATAAGAAACGCGGGAAAACTATTGTAATGGCGTCTCACCAGTTGTTCGGCGATGGAAAATTGGCAAACCGAGTGCTGCAACTGTTCGAGGGAAGGCTGCTTGAGCCGACCTGAAAAGTAATCAGTACTTACCAGCCGTGGTCGGGCAATGAACGAGCTATGTTATGGGAGTACCAGGAGGTATGTCGGCATTTACTTTGCAGAGAAAGACCTGTCCGTTCGGTACTCCAGCGGCCAAGACCATTCCATAGCTGGTGCCGAATCGCATCTTCCTGGGTTTAAGATTGCAGACCACGGCCACTGCGGCGCCAACGAGATCAGTCGGAAGGTAGGATGATTTGATGCCCGCGAAGATGGTTCGTGTTTCACGTCCAAGATCAATTTCCAGCTTCAGCAATTTATCTGACCCTTCAACATCTTCTGCCGAAAGAATTTTCCCCACTCTAAGATCAACCTTTGCAAAATCCTCTATGACAATTTCAGCCTTGTAACCCGGCGAAACTTGGACAGGCTCAGCCTGCTTTTTCGCCAGGCTATCCCGACTCGCCACCATCAACTTTTCCATTACTCCCGGCTCCAGCCTATCCAGTAATTTTTCAAAAGTTCCAATGGTTCGGTTTTCAAGATCGAATTCGGCGTCATTCCATTTGAGGTCCCCAACCCCGAGGATATCCTCCACCCTCTTGCAGTAATAAGGAAGTATTGGTTTGAGCAACACCGAAATTATCTTTATGCAGTTGACAACGAATGTCAGATCATTACGAGACTGTTCCGGGTTCGATTTGATTGTGCTCCAGGGGGCCCTTTGCTGCACAAAGTTGTTGGCCAGGTCGGAAATGAACAAGATGTCACGAGTGACCTTGTTGAACCGGAGTCCTTGGTAGTTCTCCGAGGCCCTAATTACCGACGCTTCCACTTCGCCAACCAGCGTTTGGACGTCAGAGGAAATCTTTCCAAGAGTTGAATCCAGCCGCTTGTTGAGAAAACCGATAGTCCGACTGATCAAGTTGGTAATGTTGTTCACCAGTTCCGAGTTGGTCCGGTTGATGAACTCTTCCATATTAAGATCGAGGTCATCAATGGACCTACCGAGCTTTGTGGCGTAATAATACCTAAGGTACCAGGGGCTGAGAAAATCGGCAAACATCCGTGCCGTCACAAATGTTCCCCTGCTTTTTGACATCTTACGGGAATCTACCGTCAGGAATCCGTGTACGTGGATCTTGTTCGGTGTGCGATAATCGGCTGCTTTCAGCGTCGCCGGCCAAAAAAGGGTATGAAAAGAGGCTATGTCTTTGC
This sequence comes from uncultured Desulfomonile sp., assembly GCA_903853735.1. The sequence continues at coordinate 2,056 of CAINUH010000193.1, forward strand.
CGATGAAGTGGTGGATTTCCACGTCAGCGTCAGGGTCCAGCCAGTAATCTTCCACGTTGCGGTCGCTGCGGCTATTACAATAGTGCTCTGTAGCCGCTATATAACCAATGGGAGCATCAAGCCACACGTAGAAGTACTTATCTGATTCGTCCGGAATCCTGAAGCCAAAATATGGACCGTCCCTAGAGATATCCCAATCCTGTAGGCCTTGGTCTATCCAGGTCTGAACAAAACTCCTGACCTCCGGCTGCAGTCGGCCAGGCTCAGATGTCCAGCCAGAAAGAAACTCTTGGAAGTCAATCAGCCTAAAAAAGAAGTGCTTGGACGTGCGTAGGCTTGGAGGGGCTCCGCAGATCGCGCAGCGCGCAGCCCCTATTTCCGTGGGCCTGTAAGTAGCTCCGCATGACTCACAGACATCTCCGTACTGGTCCTGGGCCTTGCACTTGGGACAAGCTCCCCGAATGTACCGGTCAGGCAAAAAGCGCCCGCACGCTTCACAGTAAAACTGTTCGATTTCCCGAACCGTTATGTGACCTTTTTCTTTGGCGCGCCCGTAGATGATTTCCGAGTGACGCTGATTTTCGGGTGAGTCGGTAGTATAGAACTCGTCGAAGCTGATTTCAAACCGTGAAAAATCCTCCCCATGTCTTGAATGAAACTCTCCAACAAGCTCCTGAGGAGTGATGCCCCTTTTGGATGCATTTATCTCGATCGGGGTGCCGTGCGAATCCGACGCGCAAATGTATATGACGTCCGATCCGGTAAGCCGCAGAAAACGAACGAAAATATCCGTCTGAATATATTCGACCAGATGCCCTATGTGAATATCTCCGTTGGCATAAGGCAAGGCGCTCGTAACGAGGATTCTCTTCACTGTGTTCACCCTGTTTTCATGGCTTACGGTCGGCGTGAGCTTTCTCGTGTCATTGCTCCTGCCGGCACGACAAAAAACATCCCTGGGATTTGTCGCCGTATGACTTTGGCAAGATAGTCTTTCAATCCCCAATATTATAAATGGACCATACCGTCCTGCGGATTTTCAGTGGGCATTCAAGGGTGGCTGAGAAGATGCCTCAAACATTTTGTCTCGAACCCTCGGGCAAGTGTCTTGCTCCAGGCACAGATACCTTCCATCTGCAGACCTATTCTCGGACGATCTCCAGGGCTTCCAGGTTTGGATCTTTCTCGGTATCCACCCTGAACACTTTGGCCTTCATTACTATCGTTTCCATCTCTTTGAGCGAATCCAGAGTTTGGGCTTTGTCTTTCTTCATCCATACTTTGTTGAGCGTAATATAGCTGACCCTGTCGGCGATAATGAAGTTCGCAAAGCCTTCCCCCAACGGGCACGGAAGATCACCTTTCTTGTAGTAGCGGACGGAAAACACTATTTCCTTATCAAGATACTTTCCGGGGTTCTCTGTAAGGCCTACGATGGTTAAATTATCATCGAGGCTTCTGTATATTCCACCTTTCAAGTATCTTGCGGGGATACATGCTGCGATGGCGCAGGAGGCTATCACAATAGGAATCAGTCTGGAAAAACTTGTCATGCCGTGATCTTTCATGGTGACATTTGGGCAGTCGCATAACATAACGGACCAATGGGATAAAGTCAAAAAAGTTTTGGTAGTCTCAGCGTTAATCATTTGCGGATATTCTAAAAAAATGTGAATACCTGGTTCGAACAACCAACAATTGGTCCTGAGCACAATGAGACATAACTTGGTTCTCCCGTTGTCTCTGCCCATTGTGGAATTTTCTTGGGTTGCATGGAGCCGATCAGCTTTTTTTACCCTAAACACGTTTTAGGGGTTTGACAACCTTGACTGAAAGTGATAAGACACTAGCAAAGGGTTCCGAAAGAAACTCACCCGGAACCCATCGGCAAAGTCGCGAAGAATCCGTTCAGATCCAAGAAACCGGGCCTGCTGTGGTAAATTGTCGTGACTCGTCGGGCGGGCAGGCTGACCCCTCTCGTGTGAACAACATTATCCCATTCTACCCGGAAGTTTTTGAACTTTTGTAGAATTTGGATGTCCTGAACGGATGGGACACTGATAAATTTCTTCAGATCGCTGCAAGTCAGCCGCGCCGTAGTTATCCAAGAGATCGTCGAGTTGGCTGAGATGAGGGATGGTGCTTCGGTATCGAAGTCTATTTTTTTCCTGTGTTCCAGCAAGAAAAGGGGATTTAACCCCGGTCCGGAAAAATCGAACTTATCGTAATGGTTGACGTTTTATGACCGAAAGGACGGTTGAATCTGCCTTTTCCCAACCCTGCTGCCAGGGAAAGGGACGGTAACAGGTAAAGTTTATTGTTATCGCCTTCTTGCAGAAAGTGGACACGAACCGGTACCGATTATTTGACTGTTTTTCGACAACCTCTTCTGGATACGGCTTTGGCGAGAACGGTTTTTGACGCCTTTGCACAGCAAGACTAGAGAGACGTAAGAAATAATAAGAGCCGACAAATATGCGGCTAAGGAGGCCTGTTTTGGAAAGATGTAAGACTTGTGGGAGAACCTACACCCCTAACCAGACCATGACTTATTCTGTATATGGATATTGTTCTTGGGACTGCCTCATGAACAAGAAAGCACGAACCGGCCAGCAGAATCGAGTCAATCGAAAAAATAACGGTCATAAAAATCCAGCGGGGCAGCGTGTCAAATGGGCATGAGCCCGTATTGTGTGTGCTAATCCCAGTGGTCTGCCCCAGACAACTACGCCGGGTAGCTAGATCTTATTCTGGGAATGGAATATGACGTCAATCGGTCGGATTCTGACCGGACAGGCTTGATTCCAATCTCTCCGGCTCGCTACTCAATCATACCATTGTTATGAGCCGATTAACCGTAGAAAAAATCGTTGTGGAAATCGACGCCATCCACCGGGAACTGGCGCGCCGGTCTCTGGACCGTAGGCTTGGTACCCCCTCTGCCGTGACCACTTCGGATGTCTTGGAGTCCCATCCCATTCCTCTCAGGCCCAAGACCACGGAACTACTTAAGAAAACGTTAAAAGGCGCAAGCGGGGATGAGGCGGAAAGAGTTGAGCGCACTCTTTTCGGCTGTATTGATCTCGCGGTAGAAGAAAAAACGGCTTACTTGGCCGACATGATCAACTTCTTCATGGAAAGGGGAAGAATGCATGTCGGAGAAGAAAAAATCCCTGCCCTCGCGGTAGTGCCTTGGCTTCAGGCACAGCCGGATTTCGATAAGCGCGAAGAGATGCGCAAGGAATGCACGATCTTTTTCAAGGGGATCGTGAATCCAATGCTCCTCGGCATGCTTGAGCTGACAGTGAGGACCGTCACTGAAAGGTTTGGCTTTAAGAACTACGCCAGTTTTTGCGAAGCTAAGAAACAGGTATCCTTTGAGAAGCAGGCCCGAATTTTTCATGACTACCTGGACGAAACGCAGGGCATCTATGAGAGTTTGATGGGACCCTGGGTGGAAGTGACCATCGGAAGGCCTTTTCGAAATCTTAGCAGATATCATGCCTTGTACCTGCTGAGAATAAAGCAGTTCGACAACAACTTTCCCCTTTCACGCTTAGGCGACATTGCTGTAAGGACATTTCAAGGACTGGATTTCGACCTCTCGTCCAGGCCGGACGTGATCACTAATATTTCCGACGACCCTGTCAAGAATCCGGATGGTGTCTGTCTCGGGGTTGAGATCCCAGGAGAAGTCTATGTGCTCATGAAACCCGTAGGCGGTTTGATAGATATTGAAACCTTGCTGCACGAAACCGGTCACGCATTTTTCCTGAGTCACTTCGATCCAGGCCTACCTGTAGAATTCCGCCGTCTTTATCGGTCGCCCGCACTGGACGAGACTTTTGCGTTCCTCTTTATGGAGTTGATTGAGAACCGGTCGTGGGCAACTGGAATTGCAGGAATGTCCACACAGGACGCCCAGTCACTGGAAAAGGTCTCTCGGATTCGGCGACTGTGCCTGATTCGGAGGTATATAGGCAAGTTTCTGGCCGAGAAAGAACTGCACGAAGAGGCAGGAATAAAGAATTCTGAGCCCTACTGCCGCCACCTGAGCCGGGCAACCGGTTTCGAGTATGAACCTCAGGGATATCTTGTTGATATGGAACCGGATTTTTACGCTATTGATTACCTCCATGCGTGGAGTGGCGCTTATGTACTGAGACAATTTCTGGAAACACGCTTTGGTATGGAATGGTTTCGGGAGCCTCTCGCAGGTGCCTTGTTGAAGAAGCTGGCTTCGTCGGGGCGCCGCCATTCGCTCGATCAAGCTCTTGAACAATTTTGCGGTGAAGCCCCTCGCCTGCCCGATTTCTCTAAGGGTTGATTGTCGGAGGTTTATGACCTGTGTCCCGAGAAGTCAGTGAAGTCAGGACTCCTTTCCACGAATTCGAGGTCGGGTTCAACATCATCATCGACCTTATTACCCCTGGGACCCGAGTGCTGGACTTGGGTTGCGGTTCCGGAACCTTGCTTCAGCGGCTGCGCGTAGAAAAGGATGTGGAAGGATGTGGAGTTGAACTTGACCAGGAAAAGGTCATCGGGTGCATTGAACGGGGAATCCGCGTCATGACCTTTGACCTTGACATGGGATTGGAAGGCTTTCCCGATCTGAGCTACGAGTATGTGGTGCTGAGCAGAACATTACAGCAATTGATGTACCCGGAAAGATTGTTGAAAGAAATGTTGAGAGTTGGGTCTAGGTCAATCATCACTTTTCCGAATTTCGGGCACTGGAAAATTGCCTTGGAATATTTCGTAAGAGGGCGCACCCCGGTCTGCAAAACTCATCCGCAGCCGTGGTTCAACACCATGGACGTACACCGTCTGACCATGACCGATTTCAGAGAGTTCATTAGAAATTTGGGCGGCAAGATCGAGAGAGAAATTCACATAATAAACAACGTCCCCTATGAGCCGGCAATATGGGGAAACAGGAGAGCTGAGTGGGGATGTTGTCTCATCTCCTCCGCCTGATGACCGGTCTAGACCTTTCCAAGAATGAGGCAAGCCAGTGGTGGAAGCACGAGCCTCAAGTGCTGAGCGTACCCATGTTGAGACCCTTGAATTGTCGTGACATAGCCTCCGTTTCCCACGCCGCTTCCCCCGTAATGTTCCGAGTCGGAATTAATTATTTCCTCGTAAGTTCCCTGTTCCGGAACACCCGCACAGTATGCTTGTCTGACCACCGGCGTAAAGTTCATGAGGCAAACCAGGTATCTGTCAGGTCCACTGCGAATATAAGACAGCACGCTGTTTGAATTGTCGTTGCAGTCAATCCAAGAGAACCCACGAGGACTGTGATCCCAATGCCATAAGGAACTATCCGACAAATACAGCCTACCAAGGTCGGCGAGGAATAGAGACATCTCGCCGTGAAATGAGTGTTGCAGGAGATCTCGTTCCAGGCTGGCCTCGTGGTTCCATTCGTTCCACGTGGCAAGTTCAGACCCGGCAATGAGAAGCTTCTTGCCAGGGTGAGTGTACATGTAACCAAAAAGAAGACGGAGATTGGCCCGCTTCTGCCAGTCATCACCAGGCATTTTTCTCAATAAGGACCCCTTCCCGTAGACTACCTCGTCGTGCGACAGTGGGAGTACAAAATTCTCACTGTAGGCGTACATCATGGAAAAAGTCAGATCATTGTGGTGAAATCTTCTGTGAATGGGATCTTTAGAGAAGTATTCCAGCGTGTCGTGCATCCAGCCCATGTCCCACTTGAAGCCGAATCCCAATCCGCCCAAATACGTGGGTGTGGTTACTCCTGCCCACGCGGTGGATTCTTCCGCCACCGTAAAACAGCCGGGAAACGTCCCGTAAACCATGGCGTTAAATTCCTGAAGAAACTGGATTGCATCTATGTTCTCATTGCCGCCATACTTGTTGGCTATCCATTCTCCATTCTCGCGACTGTAGTCCAGGTACAACAGAGAAGCCACAGCATCCACCCTAAGCCCATCTACATGGTACTTGTCCAACCAGAACAGGGCGTTGCCCACCAGAAAATTTCGTACCTCATTCCTTCCGTAATTGAAGATCAAGGTGCCCCAATCCTTGTGTTCACCCAGACGAGGATCCTCGTGCTCGTAAAGGGCGGTCCCGTCAAACAGCCGGAGGCTGAAATCGTCCCGTGGGAAATGTGCAGGAACCCAGTCCAGTATTACGCCCACGCCATTCTGGTGAAGGATATCAACAAAAAACATGAAGTCATCGGGTGTGCCGAATCGGCTGGTCGGAGCAAAATAGCCCGTAACCTGGTATCCCCAGGACGCATCGTACGGATGCTCCATGATCGGCATAAGCTCAACGTGCGTAAATCCGTACTTCTTGACATGTTCAACGAGGGTTACAGCGATTTCCCGATATGTCGCCCAACGGTTGCCTTCTTCCGGGATCCGCAACCACGAGCCTATGTGCAGTTCATAGATGCTCATAGGATTTGACCGGCAATTCGTGTTTCGTCTATGATCCATCCACAGTTGATCTCCCCACTGATAGCGATCAGTATCCCAAACCCGAGCTGCTGTGCCCGGCCTCAGTTCCATTGAAAAGGCGTATGGATCCGTCTTTATTCGAAGTTCACCGGAATTCGTTTTAATTTCGTATTTGTAAAGCTCCCCTTGCCCAATACCGGGAATGAAAAGCTCCCAAATACCACTGCTTCCCATGCTTCTCATTGGAAACAGCCGGCCGTCCCACCTGTTGAAATCTCCTATGACGCTCACCCGCTTGGCATTGGGAGCCCAAACCGCAAAGGCGACTCCCTTGACTCCGTCAATTTCCATCGGGTGTGAGCCTAGCCTTTCATACAGCCTATAGTGTTTACCTTCCGCTGCGAGGTAAATATCCTGCGGTCCTAAAGTGGGCATGAAACGGTAAGGAAGATCCGTCACCCACGTCGATCCGTCCGGAAACGAGAACGATATGACGTAGCTGATGGGCAGCTTTCGCTTAGGTAGCCAGCTCCAGAAAAGACCAGCCACCGAAGAACTTTTCATGGGTAGCCTTTCTTCGGCTATTATCAATTCCGCTGCATTTGCGTCCGGATGAAAAGCCCTGAATATTAAGCCGCTTATTCCCCTTACCGTCGCGGGGTGTCCACCAAGTACACTGTGAGGATCCGAATGTTCAACCCGTATGATTCGCTGGATGTCTTCCGCAACTATTCCTGACAGGAGTTTATTTGAAAACATAAAGTCATCTTTCTCATCTCTGTCGTGCCTGCCATTCGACGTTCAGCGGCGCGACTGTCTTATCGAGTGGATACCGCACTATCAGAGGATTTGGAGCTAAAAACTTTGCCGACAAGAGGGAAAGGAGGCCTTAATCTGTTTGTACCTCACGAGTCCAGCTTATTGTATTCAGGGATGTTTTCTGGTTTTACGTACAATATGCGGTGACAATTGGGACAGATAATCATCTCCTCCTGCTTCAATACCCGTATGTTGAGCTGTGGGGGCACCGCCATGTGGCAAGCGTTGCAAATACCGTTAGCCATCTCAGCCACCGCATTGCCACGTACTTTCTTTACAGTGTGATACCGTTTGAGGAAATCGCCCTCGATGGCATCAGAGACTCTTTCTTTTTCGGAATTGAGCTTGGTAAGAGCTTTTCTTGCTCCTGCGCCTATTGAGTCGGCCTCGGTTTTCTTGTCCAGTAAACTCTTTTCAAATCCACTATAATCGGCATCCTTGTGCTCCAATGATTTTTTCAGTGTCTCAATCTCGGCCATAAACCCAAGGATGATCTCCTCAATTTCACTTGCCACTCTCTTGCCGAGCTTCACCTCTTTGGACAGGGCATTATATTCCTTCTGATTTTTTATCCCCAGGAGGCGACGCTCGGAACGCTTTATCTTCTCCTGCTCAGCAGCCAGATCCTGCTCCCTTTTGCGCAAGGCATCTTCCGTAGTCTGTAATTTGTCACGTTTCTCGGAGATTTCCCTTCGAATCACCACAAGATTCCGTGCTATTTCCTGCACTTCCACAGGAAGCCGGGCAAGGTCTCTCTCGTGATAATCTATCTGGGTGTCTATTTCCTGAAGCTTTTCAAGAAGCTCTAGCTGCTCTTTCAACTGAAAAATCCTCCTCAAAGGTGGTATATGTCTAAGAAAGGGTCCTTCTCTAGTTCGCAGATGTGACAAGTGATCTCCCGCCCCATGAGTTCGAACTCCCTCTCAAATGCAACGCCCATAATCAACGGGGCTGCTTTTTCAAGGGCGAAATGCCCTGCGTCAATCAGTGCTATTCCCTTCTCAAAGGCTTCCACCGCCGCATGATACCGGATATCGCCCGTCACTACTACATCAGCCCTGCACCGCAAGGCTTCGGACCAGTAGCCCATTCCACTGCCTGATGCGCAGAAAACTGACTCAACAAGTCGATTCCCATCAGCGACAATTCTCGGGCAGGAGCAGTTCAGGGTGTCGGCAAGCCTGGAGGCGAGTTCGTACACCGGCACTGGAATGGGAAGCCGGCCAAACCTTGCGCACGAGGCCCGTAAAGGAACCATGGTGTCTTGTAGCCCAATCGTTTCAGCCAGGTGGTCGTTGAGTCCTCCAGGAGCTGCGTCCAGATTGGTGTGCAAGCTCATTATGTCCACTTGTGCACGAACTGCCGCTATGAGTATGGCAGAAGAATAGTCAGCCGATACCAGATTTCGAACCGGCTCCAGGAGCACAGGATGGTGAGTAACCAAGAGGCTGCATGAATGACCGGCCGCGAATTCAATTGCCTTGAACGAAGGATCCAGGCTGAACGCCACCGCATCCACAGTCCGCTCCAGGTTGCCGATCTGAAGTCCGCAGTTGTCCCAAGGTTCAGCCTGGTTGAATGGAAATATACGATCCGCGACTTGTAGAATTTCGGCTACACTCAAGCCGTTCACTGAGCAAAACTCCCGGACAATCCCGTTTCCTGCGATCCTGTGCCCAAGAAAAAATCACGGGGAGCCTTGTGCTGCTCCCCGTGACGATTATCCAGGTCTATTTTTCTTATAAGTGGCGGTGTCATTCGAAGTCTCGCGGCAATTGGTGGGCCCACCTGGATTCGAACCAGGGACCAACCGGTTATGAGCCGGGGGCTCTACCAGCTGAGCTATGGGCCCATTCTTTCATTCAAATTGTGATGTTAATCCTTGCCTTGCTCAGTGTCAAGGGTTACCCAAATCAGGAGTTTCCCCAACAAATTAAGTCAAGAAAAGGGGTAGTCGGTCATTAGGTCCCTCCTTGTGTCTTTTTTTTTGGAGTGTTCCGTTCCCGGCTTTGCTGAGAATCTCTCTAATTCCGTCAGCAAGGACATAATAGCGGAAGTTGGGAACACCGAAGATTCCCTGTGCGGCGTAAAGAGCGTGAAGGGCCAGTATCTGAAGTTTGGGCTTGTACCCGATGTAAACCGCTGTGAAGAAGGAAACGGCCAAGACTAACGCAGCCATGTTTTTGAGGCGTTGGTAAACTTGAGATCCATGAGACGGTTATCGGAAAGCCGACAATGTTCCTCCAGGGAGCACGTTCAAGGGCTATGAGGAATTTACAGTACAGGGTCTGGTGTTCCAGCCACATAATACGCTCTATCGCCGGGAGCGACGGCAAACTTCGGAAGGTGTCTCAATTGTGGCGCCGCTTCCGGAGGAGATCAAGTTAG
>CAINUH010000194.1 GCA_903853735.1 uncultured Desulfomonile sp.
CCTTCGTCATTCTCCAGCCAGATTTTGTAGCGAAGCCTCAAATCCATTCGGCTCCAATCGGAACTAGTAAAAGTCGTGTTCAAAGACCAGATCCTGAACCTTGACGGCTGATCGCAATTTAAATCAAACAAAGAGAGTCGCCCTTAGCCTTGGAGGTAGGGCGACTCGGTTGACAAAAAGATAATTACTTGCCGGCGGCGAACTCCCAATACTTCTTGGGGTCGTCTTTCACGACAAAGATTACTCTTACATCATCAGCATTCAGGGCCGCAGCTTTTGGATAAGTTTTCTTAAGTTCATCGGCCCTTTTCTTTGCCATGTCTACAATCTTTTCACGTTACCCGAAAACCATGGCGCTGGTTGGGCACGCTTTCACGCATGCGGGGATCTGATTGTTGGTGATTCGTTCGAAGCACATGGTGCACTTTGACAAAACCTTGGTTTTTGGATTTTGCCTTGGAATGTTGTATGGACATCCTTCCAGCGTTGCCTTGAAGTCCAGATCTTTTGTTTTTGGGGTGAATAGGACAGCCCCTGTTTTCTCGTCCTGGACAATCTCGCCGTTTTCGGCCGCCGCCATGCAGCCTGGAGCCAGGCAGTGCCTGCATTGATCGGAAAAAAAGTTCCAGTAAACTTTATCATCCCCCAATGTTCCATCTGCGAATCGGACCAGCTTCCAGGTATCAGCCGAGAGATCTTGAGGGTTTTGGTAACTACCCCAGTTCTTTGTTTCCGTAGCCGGCAACTCATTCCATTGCTTGCACGCTATCTGACAACCTCTGCACGCTGTGCATCTGGAGGTGTCTACGAGTATCGAAAATCCGTTGGACATTGCTTACACCCCCTTATATTTTTGTGACATTGACCATGAAGCCCTTGTATTCCGGACACATGGTGTTGGCGTCTCCTACGGATGGCGTAAGGAGATTTGTTGAGTTGTTCCTGTCCGACTTTGGAATCAGCCATCCGAAGGCATAGGGTAGAGCTACCTGGTGAACCACTTTGCCCGTTATCTTGAATGGACGTATGCGCGGGGTCACCATGGCCACACACTCCACTTCTCCCCTGATGGACGCCACCTTAACCCTATCGCCGTTCTTGACGCCGATCTCCTTGGCGAGTTGCGGACTCATTTCGACAAAGAGTTCCGGCTGAGTCTCAAGCAACCATGGTTGCCAGCGAGTAAATGACCCTGAGCACCAGTGTTCAGCAAGGCCGTTAGTGCTACATACAAATGGAAATCTGGGATCCCCGGATGCAAACTTGTCCAGGTCACTCTTGAAGAACTTGATCGCTGGATTATTCATTTGCTTGGACATTGGGTTCTTTTGTAAAGGGCTCTCTACTGGTTCATATTGCTCTGGGAACGGCCCATCCACCAGTCCTGGACCGTACAGAAAAGCTCTTCCGTCCGGTTTCATGATGAACGGCAGTTTCCCCTTTTCCTTGTCACTCATGGGTGGCCACGGTCCATCAGGAACGTCCCCGACCCATTTGCCGCCTTCCCACTTCAAAATCGCTTTCTTGGGATTCCACGGGACACCGGCCGGATCACAGGATGCTCTGTTGTAAATGATTCTACGATTAACCGGCCAGCACCAGGCCCAGTTGGAATACATCCCAAGACCTGTGGGGTCCTCTTTTCCTCGACGGGCCATCATGTTGCCGGCTTTTGTGTAGCTGGCGCAATATAGCCAGTTACCGCAGGATGTGCTCCCATCGGCCTGTAGGAATCCAAAAGTGGGGACAATGTCGCCCTTTTTGAACTCAACATCTTTGCCAGAAGGATCTTTCAGTGTGACATCCTTCAGGAAATAACCGTTAACGCCTTTAGCTACCTTATGCGAGTCATATCGGCCCTTTTCATCAACGTAATCCCACTGGAGATTCACAATAGGTTCGGGACATTTGCCTCCCTCTTTTTGGTAGAGTTCCTTGAGCTTTAGAACTATCTTGGCAACCATGTCTCCATCAGAAATTGCGTCTCCCGGTGGCTCAACTGCCTTGTAACGCCATTGAGCCAGTCTTCCGCTATTTGAAAGACTGCCTTCCTTTTCAACTGAACATGCGGCGGGTAACAGAAATACCTCTGTTTTGATTTTCTTGGGATCTAAACCAGGGCCATGCCAGAAGGATGCGGTTTCATTATTGAAAATGTTCGTGTGTACCAGCCAGTCCAAATTCGAAAGCGCTTTGACGACTTTATTCGTGTTGGGATGGCTCCCCGCAGGGTTTTGGCTGAACGTGAAC
>CAINUH010000195.1 GCA_903853735.1 uncultured Desulfomonile sp.
AGCACTCGATTGTACTTCATGGACAGCTTCTTAACCTGGCGAGCGTACCTGTTCCCCCTATGTGAACTTCCGCCTGATTCGGCGGTGAGGTTTCTATCAGCAGCCATCACATTGCTCCAGTTTGTTTGCCTAGACGCGGGTCTTTCAATCCTTGACGATTTCTTCGAGAGATCCTTGGTTCACTGGTAGAGAAAGAACAACCCTGCGACCATTACGGATGATGCGATCAGACGATAACCAATGTTACTCTCATTAAAGAACAGCCATCCAAATATGACACCGAAAACCATGCTGATCCTCTTTACAGATATCATATATGCCACAGGCGCCATACTCAGAGAAACGAAATGTGTTACTTGTGCTCCGGCCATGAGTACCCCAGCCAGAACAAAGAGTACAGCAACATATACCGTTGGATCTACTCTTGCCACGCCAAGCTTCAATCGAACGAGGCTCATCGCACCAAAACACACAGCAGCAAAGACGATGATCAGGAACCCGAACTGTATGGCTCCATAAATCAGGATCCCTTTTTTCCCAAGAGTCACCGTCAATGACCAAATGGCTGCGGTCATGAGCATACGACGCGACCCGGGACTGGAAAAGATCGCTTTGATCGGAGCTGCAGGATTAAATTTCCCCGGATCGCTGTACAAGATGTAGGCTCCCGCCGTCACGAGCCCGATCCCGACCACTCCGTAACCGCCGATTTGTTCCCCCAGCATGACAAACGCCGTCAGAGCAGTGAGCACGGGCGTGAATGCCAGCAAAGGCAAGACGAGTGAGAGTGGTGCCAACCGCAGTGCCGACAGAAAAAAATAATACCCCAGGACCTCCAAGGGAATCGTCACTGCCAAGACGACCAGGAGATCCAATGAAACAGGACCAAATTCCATACAGGAAATCAGCGGAAGAAGTGCCACTCCTGACACGAGCAAAACCATTGCTCCTGTTGTCCACTCATCGATGTCCTGCATGATCCGTTTAGAGACTGCATCGCAGCCCGCCGTAAGCAGGGCACAACCGAGGGCAATGAAGAACCAGGGCGGCGCTTCTGCAGGCAGTTTCATTAAAATGCGCCAACCTTTTGAAATGGCAATTCTAATTCATCCCAACATGAGGTTTTCCATCGAATCATTGACCGCTCACAAGGTGTCGGGCATACTGTAATCGTAAGGACGAGAAAAGGCCAGATCGACTTTTCCGTGTTCGGGGAATGTTTCAGTCTACACTGATAGGGTCGCCGGCGGAAGAGCACATCTTAACATTCTTCCAGTCAATCGACAAATAACAAAGAGAGATTCCTCATGCTTGTCACATCAGGGCACCGGTATGTCCAGGTGGATAACAACGTCAAACTTTCCCGTTTGGTGCAGCGGGAGCACGAGGCCTTAAGATTCAGTAAAGAGTCTTATGACATGGAGTTTCCACATCACGCCAGGCATATTCCCCATGACCAGATGAGGCGCCTGGCAGTTAAAAGCGTTCTGCAAAGGATATGTAAACCGGAATGTGCGGGTGAAGATTCATTCGTGTAGGAGCGGACCCGTGTGTCCGACCCGTAGATCCCCATCCATAGGTTAAGATCAGACGATAAGGACAACATCATGTCTCCTGATACAAACCAGGGAGTACTAACACCGGCTCTTGAGCCCTCAAAAAGATTTCAGGAGCAGGCCTTCAACCACGTGAGCCACTGGTGCAAGGCATCAGCAGAATTCGTGAGCCGAAAAGTAGAGCGCTGGAAACTTCTTGAAGATCTTTACCACAACAGGCGCGATCTGAATTCTTGGGGGGCACGGTCCGACCCGGCGGTGGCTTTCGACAGTTTGGGGCTCAAAAAGGATTCTCCGTTGAGGCGGGATCGTTGGCGGTCCGACATAGTCTTGGCTCCGTCGTACATTGTGGATACTTGGGCGGACAGGGCCTACCAGTCTATTTTCAGTGGTCCCGAATGGCTTACGGTTGTCCCGACCGACTCAGAACAATCATCGGCAAAGCAGGACGCTGGATTCCCATCTTCTTATAAGCTCCAGGAACTCCTCCTGATGCGGCTGTCAGAAGGACAGATCCACGTCAGACTCTACGAGATACTTCAACATCTCGTACTCTACGGGACGGCATACGCCAAGATTTTCTGGTATTCCAAGGGCGTGCGAAGCTTTCGCTGGGATTATGAATCACTGGCAGTGATCGAAGAATCGAAAAAAATTTACGATTGCCCCGTGGTTCAGGTCATCCCCTTAGACCGGGTCCTGCCCGATTGGGCCGCGGATCACAGCGACGTCCAAAGATTCACCGGAATCGGTCATCGAGTTGATAAAAGTTACGAACACGTGCTCGAACAATACGCACGGGGGGTTTACAATCTTAATAAAGAGCGCTTTCTTGATCGCTGGGAGAATGCGTCTTCGGAGGCAAACCAGAACTCGGACCAACTCTTGCAAGACCACGATTCCGTCGGGATCCGGCAGGACGACACGGGAAAACTCACTGTCTGGGAATGGCACGGCCTGGCGCCGACCGACACGGGCCACAGAGAATGTCTATGCGCCATAATAACTGAAAGGGGCGCAAGCAGCCCTGAGGACGGAGTCATGGTGCGGCTGACGGAAACCCCGGTGCTGTGGTCCGGTCTTAGACCTTTCCTTTCTGCCCATTATACCCCTTTACCCGGTCCGTTCGGCGTCGGGGCCGTGGAACCCAACCTGGACCTGATTCATTCAATTTCCCAGTTCATAAGCCAATCGCAGGACAATACCAGGCTCACGGCCAATGCTCAGCTCATGGTCCGAAGAGGATCCTCCGCGGCTCGCCAGATCAACTCGGATGACGATGTGATCTATCCCGGAAAGGTGTGGACAGTCGATGATCCTGGAGACATACAGCCTTTTCCGACTCTGAACTTCCCGCAGCAGGAAGTAAACCACCTCATAGACTATCTTAACAGCCTTCTGGAGCGTCGAACAACTGTTTCAGAGATTACCCTGGGAGTGTCAACCCGAGGAAAGACCGCCACAGAAGCGCATATACTGCAAGAGTCGGCCATGAGCCCCTTTGCAACCAGGACGGACCTTTTTGCCCGCGCCTTTTTGGAACCTCTCGGCAAAATAGCCCTATCCATGCTCCAACAATTTCTTCTGGACGACCAGACGATTACCGTAAGGAACTCCAGCGGCCAAGAAGTCCCTTTGGTCGTCAGGTCGGAAGAAATCCAGAAAAGCCGTTACAGGGTGGCGGCGACTCTGACACGCCAGGATTCCACCAGGCTGGCCAAGGCGCAAAGTATTGAGAGGGTCCTGCCCACGCTCTCCAGTTTCCAGCCCATTCTCGCCTCAGAAGGAGTGCGCATTTCCTTCTCGGAATTGATAAAGCGGTACCTGGACCTTATTGGAGTGGATGGCGCGGATCGTGTCTTCACCCGTGTGAGCGTGCCCGACGAGACGAACCGGGAAGAAGAAGGCTCATCCAGTCCTCCTGATGATCATTTATCCCGGTCCCCGGAAGACCCCCGACGAATCGGACCCTCAAGGAACTCATCTCCACATTCACCGCCACCCCTGCTGGAGAAGGGAGGTCCCATGGGCCCCAATCCCACTGACCAAAATGCACTCGCCCAGTTCCTCCAAATTCAGGCGTCCAGCTTCTCGCAATGACAGGTAGCGCCGGTGTCAGGAGGCTGTCTCAGAATGGGCAAAATTCACCATCCCCTATCCCCTCCCATCAAGGGATGTGGACCAACCCATTGAATCAAATGAGGTGTTCAGCCTCTCCCTGTGGCAAAAATCACAGGAACAAACACGAGTCGATATGAATCAGTCCGCAATCACAAATTCACCCTGCAAATCTGTCCCAGACACCGGAGGAATTTATGTCCATGTTTTACAAGGAATACCTTTTGTTTCGAGACGGATGGGACTCCGAGTCGGAAAAGGAAATAGAAGACAGGCTGGTCGAGGCCACTGTGTCCTCAAGCTGGCACTACCGGTTCCTCCCGGCTTTCATCGAGACGCTGAAAAGGGAACAGTTCATAAAGATCATGGAATGCTTGGACAAGGACAAGAACCTGGAATTTAACCGGGGTTTCGTTGCCGGAATCGACGTCGTCCTCAACAGGCTCGATCGTATCGCCATCAAATCGAAGCCGCCCAGACCTTCAGTGCAATTGTAAAGGAGAAAAAATTTGGATCCCCGAGAATCATCAATCACAGGACAAACACGGCTGCTCAACAGGGATGACGAATTTCAACGGGACGATGAGCAGGCTTCCCATGAAACTTCAGGTCTCGACCTCGACCCAATGGACCCGGACCATGCAGAGAAAACCCAGGAGACTCGAGATAAGTTCGGTTCTCCGGAAGAACTGCAACAGGCCTACGAGGCTGTCGAAAACCAATTGGTCGAAAAGGCTCAGGAAGCTGACGCATATCGTAAGATTCTTGAGGAAATGGGAGCTGATACCGGGAGCTTGCGATTCAAGGCAGATGAAGATGAGTTCCTGAGAGCAGTGAGACAATCCTATGAGAAAGACCCTGTAGACGCTTTCCAAATGATGGTTACCAGGGCCCAGAAGGAACTTTGGGATGCGGTCGAAGACAGGATAAACCATGTCTTTCGTCAGGAGGGGCAATTCAACAAGCTCATGGGCAATTTTTTCAACGACCCGGCTAATTCAGCTCTGAAACCCTATGAGCAGGAAATGGCATTTCTCATCAAAGACAAAGGCCTGTTGCCCCGCGAGGCTTCGGAATTGATCCGAAAGATACACGAAAAGCGCGACCTGGCAGGTCGGCTGAGATCTGCTGCTGCCGGAGAAGTCAGGAACCGATCCATGGTGGAGACGGGCGGAGATACAGGAGAGCCTATGGACAGGGACAAAGAATTCTTCCGGATAATCAAGAAAGCAAAAACCCTCGATGATATGTTTGCCGGCCTGCGCAAGACCGGGACATGGTGAAATCTACGCCATTTCCAGCCCTTGAAGGGGCAACCACAGCCAATCGCAGGCAGGGACGCCTGCGCCACTAATGCAAAAGCTACTTGGTCAGGGTAAGAACCCTTGCAGTGGAGATAAAACCCTTGCAGTGGGGATAAAACCCTTGCAGTGGGGATAAAACCCTTGCAGTGGAGACAAAAGTCTTCCAGTGGGGCGGGCGTCCCTGCC
>CAINUH010000196.1 GCA_903853735.1 uncultured Desulfomonile sp.
CTGCTGTCTGTTGATCAAAGACAGCGCCAAGCGATCAGCCAGGAAGGGTCGAAACTCCTCCATCAGGTCCAAGGCCAGTCCGGGCCTGCCGGGGCGATCCCGGTGCAGGTACCCAACGGCTGGATCAAGGCCGACTGTTTCCAAAGCCGAAGCCACATCATGGGCCAGAAGGGTATAGAGGAACGACAACAGAGCGTTGACCCTGTCTAAAGGTGGCCGTCGGGATCTTTCGTGGAAGGAGAAATCGTCCTTTTGAGCCACGATGAGATGGTCAAAAACCGCAAAATAGGTCCTTGCGGCATCCCCTTCAATGCCACGAAGAGTCTCGAGCGTCTGGGGTTTCCTCAGGTTTTCCATAAGACGCAAGAGTTTTTGGGAAGCATCTTCTATTGCGATCACTTCGATCTGTTGAGCATGATCACGAACGGCTCTCAGGAGAACTGTCCTGCAGTTGGCGATTTTTGCGATGACGCAAGCGCGCGCGATCTCAAGGGTTGCCTCTTCATCATCGGCGCGGCGGTACTGTTCTCGACGCAGCAGAACATTACCGGACACCGGTCCCTGGACGCGGCCCCAGAATCGGCCATATTGGCTCATGAAACTTATTGAAACGTTTCGATCCCCGCACAGTTGCATCAACGGGGGACTGCATGAAACCTGTCCAAAGCAGACTATCCCGTCGAGCGTATGGATCGGGATACTGAGCTTGGTTTCTTTTTCCACTCGCACAAGGACCGTCTCTCCGTCTCGTGAGAGATAGGCCCCTTGAGTGGTGACATACAGAGTGTTCAGGAGGCGTTTCATTCACAAACCCTCAGCGTTCATTCAAGGGCCTTTTCCAAATAAGACCGAACACTTTTTTTCGTTCCGGTTGTCTTGGGAATGCAGGTTGAAATCAGAGAACACTTGTCACATTTTTTCTCATATTGCGCGGTTGGTGTTATCCCGGAGCGCACTATTTCGTGGAGACGCCGGGCCGCTTCTTCTGTCCGTTTGCGAAGATCGTCGTTAAAGGCTATTTCCATACGGCGGCCTGTCTTGCTGTAAAAAAGCGCCCCTTCGGCTATCTGAACTTCAAGCATCTCTTCCAAGCACATCGCTTGTGCACAAAGCTGTATTTCATAACCCTCTTCGTGACGCATATAACCGCTTTTGTATTCCACAGGAAAAGGCCTCCACATACCTTGGGTTGCCGGCAAAATTACTCCGGTCTTGAGGCTCTGGCCCTGAAGCTCCGGATCACAAGATTCTTGAATCCTATGAAATTCAACCACGTCAGCTTTCCCTGTGAGGCCCAGCCGGAGAGACCTCAGCAACAACCCTCTACTGATGCGAATATCATTGCGGGATTCTGTTTCGGCCATGTGAACTCTGTCATGGACCAATCGGCCCACCGCAGTAAAACGGTTTTCGTCCCAGATACCCTCTATATGGACCAATGCTGCCCGGCGCTCGCAGAAAAGCAAATGCTGCAACGACGACAAAGGCAGAAGATCTTCCTCGCTAAACATTGACTGGCGCTTCCATTATTTTTGCTTTAGGGAACTCATACGACCGTCCCATATTGCTCATGGTTTAGCTTCTGAAGCACTCCTGCCATGTACCCGAGGAAGTCGTCATAGAGTAATGTCCAACTATACAGATCTCGGAAACCGGCAACGCACTTCAAACCATATTCTTTTTCCTTGTAATGCCAGATCTGGACGCACAAATTTTGAAAAACGACGGGATCAA
>CAINUH010000197.1 GCA_903853735.1 uncultured Desulfomonile sp.
AAGACCGCAACTCGCTATGGTGGCCTGCCCGGGGACCTCATAATTCGGCGTATGTGCATTCTTGCGTCGAATTGCGATGCGATCGATCCCCAGATCACGTGCGATCAGGTCAATCTGGGTCTCTGAGCAAAACATTCCTTGGGGTGCTCCGAATCCACGCATGGACGATGAAGGCAGAGTGTTTGTGTAAACTCTGAAACCGTCGTACCGGTAACCTGACCACTTGTAAGGGAAGGAATGGAAAAAGCCGGTCAGGTACAGAGCCGTGGCTCCCATGCCGGTATAGGC
Source organism: uncultured Desulfomonile sp. (assembly GCA_903853735.1). The sequence goes on from CAINUH010000197.1 coordinate 289, forward strand.
TCCACCGTCCGTAAAGACCCTCGTCTCCCTTGCCATGAAAGTGCCGTCTTTTTTTACACCTGTCCTTACATAGTAGTACATGGGTGTTCGCCGCTTAGAGGCTATAAAATCTTCCTCTCGGGTAAACACTATCTTGACAGGTCTGCTGAGTTTCATGGAGAGGACCGAACTACAGAATTGTGCGGCGTCAAGTTCGAACTTTCCGCCAAACCCGCCGCCGACGTAGTGAGCGATAACCCTGATGTCGCTCTCTCTCAAGCCGAGCACACCTGAAAGGAGCCCTTGAATGTAGTAGGGGGATTGGGTTGATGTCCATACGGTCAACTTGCCCTCAGGCGTATAGCTGGCAACGGCACAGCGAGTCTCCATACACATATGCGCTTGACCTGAACATTTGAACCAGTCTTCCCTGACATAATCGGATTGCTCGAATCCTTCCTCCACGTCCCCCCACTCTATGTGGCGAGTCACATTTATGTTTCGTTCTACACCTTCGTGAACTTCAGGGGCCCCCTTCTTGATTGCCTCCATCGGATCATAGACACCCGGTAACACTTCATAATCAACTTCAATCAGATCCAAAGCCTGTTCCGCAATCTCTTCCGTAACCGCTGCCACTGCTGCTACAGGTTCCCCGATATAACGGACTTTCTCCATGGGGAGAATCTGTTCGTCACACAGTTCACTGTAGCGTCGCCAGATCCCCTGTTTAACTCCCAAAGTATCCTTGCCGGTGACCACCGCCTTGACCCCGGCAAGGTCCAACGCTTTGCTCGCATCGATGTTCAGGATCTTCGCATGAGGGTGCGGGCTTCTCAGAATCTTGCCGTATAGCATCCCGGGCAGTTTGACATCAAAAGTGTATGTCGCCCGCCCCGTGACCTTTGCGATGCCGTCTATATTATGAACATGAGTGTTTATGACGTTATATTTCATGCTTGGTCCTCCCTGTACTTCCCCTTTGCTACGGCGTCCAAGGCTCTTACAATGCTGTTATAGCCCGTACAACGACAAAGGTTTCCCTCAATACCTTCACGTATTTCGTGTATTGTCGGGTTTGGATTTTCGTCAAGAAACGCTTTGGAGGACATCAACATCCCGGAGGTACAGAAACCGCACTGGTAAGAACCATGATCGAGGAAAGCCTTCTGTATGGGGTGAAGCTGCCCATTAATTTCGAGACCTTCTGATGTTGTAACTTTCGTTCCGTCGGCCTGCATCGCCAAAACCGAGCATGACTTAACAGCCATTCCGTCGATAATCACCGTGCAAGCACCGCAGGAAACGCTCTCGCACCCTCTTTTGGTACCGGTAAAGCCCAAAAGATCACGTATCACTTCCACGAGAAGCATCTTAGGATTTATGTAAAGCTCGTACTCTTGCTCATTGACTATAATTCGCATCAACTGTTTTTCCATGTGAACGACCCCTCCTCATCAAGCTGTGATAGCAGCTTTGTCCCAAGCATTCTTGACCATCCGCCCCGTCAACACCTTTACCAGATGTCGCCTGTATTCTTCGGAAGCGTGAATATCTGAGATCGGTTCCGCTTCCTCAGAAGCCGCCAAACCTACATCCTCAAGCAGATCGTCGCTCAGTTTCCTCCCCACCAGTAACTCCTCCGCCTGCCCGGCACGCATTGTGACCGGCCCGGAATTCCCCAAGGCGATTCTCGCCTGCTTACATGTGGAATCGGTGTCCAGAGTCACCGAAGCACCCACTGCTACGATTCCCTGGTCACTCTGGAGAAGGTTGAATTTCTCGTAAACGGATGCCGTTCTTGGAGGAAGCGGTGGCACCTGAATTTCAAGTAAGATCTCGTCTTCCTTCAAGGCCGTGTCGAAAAGGGCCACGTAGAATTCATGGAGCGGAATAACTCGCACATCTTTTGCATTGCCCACCTTCACGGAGGCTCCAAGGGTCATGAGTACCGGCGCCGGGTCTCCTGCAGCGTCGGCATGGGCAAGATTGCCACCGATAGTGCCCCAGTTACGAACCTGTACCGAAGCCAACTTTACTTCCATGTCGGTTAACACACTGAACTTTTCTTTGATCAGCCTGGACTTCTCGATCGAACGGTGTGTCGTGGCGGCCCCTATCTTCAGCCCTTCCACGGAATCATAATTGATGTAGTTAAGTTCTTGCACGCGCTTGATATCAACCAGATAATCCGTTGCAACGAGTCCTTGTCTCATTAGTATGAGCAACGACTGCCCCCCACAGATGATCTTACAATCATCCTTGTACTTTGAAATCAAATCAAGCGCTTCCTTGACCGTGTTCGGTCTGAGGTAATGAAAATCGTTGATCATGCTTCCCTCCTCTACAGGCAATCTTCAAGGTTTGTCAGCCATTTGGAACTCATGGATATGACGGGTGGCTCCTGAATGCCGGTATCACGGCTGACGTTACGAGGTTTGAATGGAGCAGCCTCGTTGTCGCCGCATGAGGAACCACGATATCTGGGCGCAAAGCAGAAGTAATAATGACGACCCCTGAATTGGGCACATTCTATACATAGTTTTTTTGAAAAAGGACATACCATTTCGGGTTTCTCCATAAAGAACCTCCGACGGCCTTTCAATCGATAAAATTAGACACAGAATTTATCACAGCAGCGCTTCAGTGTCACTGACTTTTGTCGGTAAGGCGACTGAAAAGGCTTTCTCATAATTCGACTTTACACATAAGTCCGAGTTAGAATATAGACCAACTTATTTTAGAGGATCTGAAGACATGTCGCGTTTGCTACGATTCGATGTTCCACAAATAATATTTCGGGAGTTTTGGGCCTTACTCCGAGACACGGTTCAGTGCTGGCTGGATGACAAAGCAGCACGAATGGCGGCCGCACTGGCATTTTACACTACTTTTTCAATCGGGCCTGCACTCCTGATAGCACTGGCCGTGGCAGAAGCTTTTGTAGGAGCATCCGCCGCCGAATCCGAGCTTGTCGCAAAGCTCGAGCAAGTAATAAGCCCTTCAGACGCCGACTACATTTTGAACTTGCTACAAAGCTCACGAGGTAAACTTGCAGGCAAGGGGTTTCCCGTCATCGGTGTGGCCACGGCATTTCTTGCGGCAATGGTAGTATTTTCTGAGCTTCAGAGTTCTTTGAACAGTATTTGGCACATTAGAGCCAAGCAAGGACTCGGAATATTGCGATTCCTTTATACCCGGATAGTGTCTTTTGTCCTAGTCGTGGTCATTGGGATCCTACTTCTCTTGTCAGTGGCTACCAGCACTGTGCTTTCAACTGTTGAGGCATTCTTTACCCAACAACTCATGGTGCCGCCAAACCTGCTTGTTCATTTGAATTCCGTCATATCTTTCGCCATGATACCTTTATTGATTGCGCTTGCCTATAAACTGATACCGGCCGTTCACGTAGCTTGGAGCAACGTCTGGGCTGGATGCATAGTAGCTTCACTCCTTCTCCTGGTGGGAAAATCGGCCGTTGGTATGTATCTGACCATGACCGGCATGCGATCAGTTTATGGCGCGGCCGGGTCGCTGGTGATTTCACTCGTGTGGGTCTATTATTCGGCCCAGGTATTCTTTTTCGGGGCAGAGCTTACAAAGGTCTACGCAAAACTCTACGGTTCAAAGACTTCACTTTCCTGAGTGAACCCCTTTAGTGATTCGACTTGTCCCCTTCGCCGTGGCCATGCTCCATCTTCAGTATTTTCTTCCTTATCTTCACATCTTCAGGTTTGACTTCCGAGTAGCTCACAACTGTTTTTCCGTGGTGCTCCGTCTTGAATTTTTCGGCTTCTTCTTTTTTTGAGAACGGCACAGCCTCGAACCCCATCCCGCCTGAAGTATCGCTACCCGTCACGTAGTAAGCCTGTTTCGCATCCACAATTTTCTTCGTGCCATACTCGCTGACAAAAAAGCTCTTGATGTTTGATAGCTCGAAACCGAACTTTGCCGGATCAAGAAGGTATCGGAAGAAGTCTCCGGCTCCGTCGAATACCACGACCTTCCGGTCATTGAAAACCACCGCGGCTGGGCCGAGGCTCCCAGTATCGGCCTTCATGTTGCAGACCGGGCAAATCGCGGAAAGATCCATCTTGGCCCCGTCAGGGAGATCTATTGTCTGGGCGGCAGCGGAAAAGATCGAAGCAAAAGCGACGATTGCCATTGCAGATGCCGAAAATAAAAGTCGTACCAACTTCGTTGCAAACATGTGATGCTCCTCTCGTCGTCAGGAAGCACGGGCTTTCATTTTGAATTCCGTCTCCTTAACGAGGCAATAAATGGTAGGAACTACAAAAATTGTTATTATGTCAATACACAGTCCCCCGAAGCTTGGTAAGGCCATGGGCACCATAACATCTGCGCCCTTTCCCTGGGATGTCAAAACCGGAATGAGAGCCAGGATCGTTGTGGCCGTGGTCATGAGAGCGGGCCTCACCCTTTTGAGGCCCGCCTCAACCGTTGCCTCCCTGATTTCGGACACTGAATGGAAAGTGTGTTTGGCAAAAACCTGATCGAGATACGTCGAGTAAATCACCCCGTCGTTTGTGGCTATGCCGAACAGAGCCAGAAAGCCTACCCAGACCGCAACACTCAGATTGTAAGGTCTCACCTGGAAGAGTTCCCGCATGCTCACCCCGAAAACATTGAAATCAAGAAACCAGGGTTGAGCGTAAAGCCACAGCATCAAAAACCCGCCCGACCACGCAACGAAGATGCCGGAAAACACATTTAACGACGTTGGGATAGAACGAAACTGGAAGTAGAGTACCAAAAAGATAAGTATCAGAGACAGAGGTATGACTATCTTAAGCGTTTGTTCCGAACGAACCTGGTTTTCATAAGCGCCTGCAAACACAAAGGACGTCCCGGGCGGGAGAACTAATTCCCCGGTCTTCATCTTGTGCTTCAAGAAATTATCGGCACTCTGCACTACATCGACCTCTGCCTTCCCAGGTTTCTTGTCGAAAAGCACGTAGCTGACAAGAAAAGTATCCTCGCTCTTTATCATCATGGGGCCACTGGTGTACCTTATGGTGGCGAGAAGATTCAGAGGGATCTGAACACCTTCACTACTTGGAACCAGAATTTTTTCCAGTGCTTCTAAAGAGTCGCGTAGTTCTCTCTGGTATCGTACGCGTACCGGATATCGCTCTCGGCCTTCTACGGTCGTGGTTATGCGTTTGCCGCCGATGGCTATTTCTATAACGTCCTGAACGTCCTGAATCTTGATTCCATATCTGGCTATGGCTTTTCGGTCGATATCAATCTCAAGATAAGGATTGCCTATGACGCGGTCCGCTATCACGGAAGACGGTTCAATTGACGGCACCTCTTTGAGAAAGCGCTCAACATCCAGACCTACCTTTTCAATTTCATCGAGATTTTTTCCCCGAATCTTGACTCCCATAGCAGCTCTCATTCCGCTTTGGAGCATGACTATTCGAGCAGCTATAGGCTGAAGTTTCGGTGCTGATGTGCTTCCTGGAAGCTTCGCTGCCTCGACTATTTCCTTCCAGATGTCTGTAGGCGACTTGATATGGGGCCGCCAATTTCTAACGGGCTTACCCGTGTTCGAGTCTATGCCGCGCTGACCGGTAACCGGATCAATTTTGTACTCAGGAAGATAATTGATCACCGCTTCGACCATGGACAAAGGAGCTGGATCCAGAGCACTCTCCACCCTTCCTATCTTGCCAACCACGGATTCCACTTCAGGGATCGAGCGGATTGCCATGTCCTGTTTTTGAATGACGTCAAGGGCCTCGCCAATAGAAGCATGAGGCATGGTGGTAGGCATGAAGAGAAAAGCACCCTCATCGAGATCCGGCATGAACTCTTTTCCTAACCCGGGGAACGCATGAGAGAGCTTTGACCACAGCCAAGTCTTTCGTACAAAGTTCACGCCGTCGGGCGTGGTAGGTACAGCATCAGTCCTTACTTGCTGTCCGTGATCGTGCTGAGCGACAGCAGCGTGCGTCTCTCGGCCCAGAATTCTGTCAAACGTCCACGGAATTGCCCCAAAAACAGTATCGAACCCGAGCCAGATTGTGAGCCCGAACACAACCAAAGAGGCTGGAATGGCAAGAAAAGCAGGTTTGTGGTCCAGACTCCAGCGCAAGAATGGTCTATAAAAGGTGGTAAAAAATTTTCTGACTGCAAGCAACCCAAAAATAATTCCCGATGCGAAGATCAAGTTCCTCAAGATTCCTTTCTCAGGCCCGAGAGGTAGCCAATGCTCTGTGAGCAGGATCATCACAAAGAGCAAAGCTGCCAAGTTCAGAATTGTCGGAGTCTTTTCCCGTATCGGCTCGGGCAGGAAGGAAGCAGCAACTTTTAGGCAACCTACTACCAAGAGAGGTAATCCCAGCCACCATGAAATTGAGATCCCGATCCCCAGACCTACTATGGCAACTATGCCGTTTACAATCGTCAGAGTCCTTTCACGAAGGGTCCTTCCGGAAAACACCATGTGAGCAAGTGGAGGCACCAGCGCAAGAGCAAGCACAAGGGAAGCTCCCACTGCAAAGGTCTTAGTATAAGCGACAGGTTTGAACAACTTCCCTTCAGCACCGGTCAAAGTGAAGACTGGCAGGAACGAGATTATCGTGGTCAACGAAGAAGTTATCACTGCTCCGTAGACCTCTCCGGCAGACTCGCAGATGATGTCGAGCCGGCTTTTCTCCTGAGGGTCTTCTTCAATGTGCCTAAGAATGTTCTCACAAAGTATGATGCCCATGTCCACCATCACCCCTATGGCAATGGCGATGCCCGAAAGGGCCATTATGTTCGCATCGATACCAACGAATTTCATGACGATGAAGGTAAAAAGCACCGCCAGCGGTAAGACGGCAGAAATAAGGGCAGAAGCAACCAGATGATTCATCATGACGATCACGACAATGATCGTGACCAGTATTTCTTCCGACAAGGCCTTTTTGAGAGTATCGAGTGTCTGCAGAATGAGTTCGGTCCTGTCGTAAAAAGGAACGATCTTTACCTGGGATACTCTCCCGTCAGGAAGGATCTTTGTAGGCAATCCATGAGAGATTTCACCGATCTTTTTCTTGACGTTCTTAATCGCCTGTAAGGGATTTTCTCCGAATCTGACCACCACAACGCCCCCGACAACCTCGGCTCCTTCCTTGTCCAAAGCTCCACGTCTCATTTCCGGTCCAAGGGATACGGTTGCAATGTCTTTTATGAATAAGGGAACATTGTCGTTAGTCTTGATCACGCTGTCTGCAAGGTCTTGTACGGAACGCACGAAACCCAGACCTCTGATAGTATATTCTACTCTGTTAACCTCTATGGTGCCTGCTCCCACATCGAGATTTGAGCTTCGCACAGCATTGAAAATTTCCGGCAGGGTTATGCCATGAGCCCGCATGGCCTCAGGGTTTATATCTATCTGGTACTCCTTAACATATCCTCCCGCCGATGCGACTTCGCTTACTCCGCCGGCTGATTGAAGCAGATAACGCACGTAGTAATCCTGAATAGTTCTGAGTTCATCCAGACCAAAGCCCTCTCCTTCCAGCGTGTACCAGAAGACTTGGCCCAGGGCAGTGGCGTCGGGCCCCAAAGCAGGCTGTACGCCCTGGGGCAAAGTCCCGGCAGGCAGGGAATTCAGCTTTTCGAGTATACGCGACCGAGACCAGTAGAATTCTATGTCTTCCTTAAAAATTATGTAGATTGTGGAAAAGCCGAAAAAAGAATTGCTCCTGATCGTCTTGACGCCGGGGATGCCGAGCAGTGATACGGTAAGCGGATAGGTAATCTGATCTTCAATATCTTTGGGGGATCGGCCTTCCCATGTGGTGAAAACTATCTGCTGGTTCTCCCCGATGTCCGGAATTGCATCGACTGGGACTGGATGTCTGGGCAGCCATGAGATTTCCCAGTCAAAGGGAGCCACCACCAGACCGCACAAAATGGTGCCAGCAAGAAGTACGGCTACCAGCAATTTTTGTTCGATCCAGACTCGCATGATTCTTGAAAAAAAAGATTCCTCCGGGACAATGAGGGGTCGGTGACTCTTGGCAGGTGGAGCCATCATTTTCCGGCCCCCTTCTCTTCCGAATGGGCCCCGTGTTTGGGATCGGTCGGTCCGGATGCGGGCATGAGTTCTTGTCGACCCGGCCTTGAACCGTCAGAATCGGTCTGGGTTTGTGCCGTCTCCGGTTCGCGAGGAATCTTTTCGACCAATTCTCCGCAAGTCAACATGTCTTGACCTTTGAATGGCTTATGACCGAAATAGGGGTTGCGCCTGTCTTCGCCGGTCTGTACCCAGTAGGCTCCTCTTTGATCAGAGGCCATAGGGCAATGAAAGACCACCAAAGGTTCAGTCATTACATGGCGAAAGCTCATCAGCAACTTGACAAAGGCCTCTGAAAGTGGATCAAATACTTTGCGCCGGGCGTCGAGGTTTACTGTTCGGACCATGAGACCGAGGCTATTGATCAGTGTTTTGGAAAGGTCATCCCAAACACCTCGGGCTAGTGCATCAAGAGACTGTGCGTTTACAGACCTCAAGATCTCTCCAAGCCTGGTAGCGTATTTACCCACGGCCTCGGTATCTTCATCGACGAGAGCTTCTTTCAGTTTCAGATATTCTTGAATTACAGGAGTTAATTCATCCAGAAAGGCTCTGGGAGCGTCCAATTTTCTGATCACTTCTTCTTCCACTTTTCCCAGGGCCCTGTCGGTCTTGGTAGTCTGGGGAGGCTTCATCATACTTGGCCGTGCAAGAATCTGCATGGCGCTATCGATCTTGAAGTTGCCGCGTGTTACCACCCTTTCGCCTTCTTTCAACCCGTCGTAGATCACGTATTTGTCGCCTGCCCGAGGCCCGAGCACAACTTCACGTGCTTCGTAGGTAGGTCGGTCGCGATCAGGTACCTCGACGTAGACCAATGCTCTTTTCCCCGTAATAAGGGGCGCTGAAGCAGGAACAACCAGCGGAAATATCGGGTCCTTTTCGTCGGAATAGCCGTACGCCGAGGCAGGCCTCAATGCCATTTTGCTGTCGGGACAGGTTCCCGGCGCCTGGCCGGCTTCATCCCTGGGATGCACAGGACAAACGTATTTCCCGGCCCATTCGGGCTTTATAACTCTCCCTGACTGATCGATTTCCGATTGTAGTTCTGCGGTAACAAACATGCCGGGCTTCAAGCTCAGGTCGGGATTGGCTGCCTCGACTCGAACCTTAACCGACCGGGTTTTTGTATCCAACATGGGGTCTATGAAGAGAACCTTACCGGTAAACTTACGTCCCGGAACTGATGGAGTGGTGAAGGTCACATCCTGCCCGTATCTGATCCACGGGATATCGGTCTCGTATGCGTCCAGCTTAATCCAAACGTGGGATAAATCGTTAATAATATACATTTCGGTCCCTTCTTTGACAAACTGCCCAAGGACCGCGAATTTTTTCATTACCGTTCCGCTTATGGGAGCCTTCAAAGTTACGTAGAGTAACGGTTTCTTTTTCTCTCTTATTTCGGCAATCTGCTCCCTGGTGAGTCCCAATTGAATAAGCTTTTCTTCTCCACCCTTGATTACAGCTTCCTCAGGCTCACCGCCGCGCATGGATTCGAACAAGTCCACTTGGCTCTTTATGAGGGTGGGGCTCCAGATCGTAACCATAGGATCTCCCTTGGTTACTTGAACTCCAGTAAAGTTTACATATATTTCGTCCAGACGGCCATCCACTCTTGAGGTCAATACAGCGGCCCTCGTCTCGTCTTCGTAGACCATACCCAGCATTCGTACTTCTATTCTTGCACGTTGTCTCTTCGCTTCGGACGTCTCAACTTCAGCGAGTTTCTTAGCCTGTTCAGACATGGAATACTGCGGTACAGAGCCGCCTGATAAATCTTCCTTCCCGGTTTCCAGAGGAATGAGATCCATAAAGCAAATTGGACATTTGCCCGGCTTTGGGAGCTTGATCTGAGGGTGCATGGAGCAGGTCCAGAGTTGAGGATGGGAGGTTTCTTTATGTTGATCCACGGAGACGGGATCACGGACCGAGGAACTAGCGGGAGCCTGCTGCTTGGTGACTCCTACGACGTCGGTCTTGGTCCCGCCCGAAAGAAAATAGATGATAAGAAGGGCCACAATGATCGGAGTCAGGAGGAGAATGGTCTTCTTGCGTAGACTGTCAGGAATGTAGCCATACCAACTCTTGTTCATGGTTTCTCCTCCTGGTACGAGAGGTTGATGCCTAGACGATAGGAGAATCTTGAAAACACATTGTTTCCCACCCGACGGGTTATTTACGTTTCTGCGAAGAAATTCCTATTCAAGATTGATCCAGGCGTTAACGCCTTCGCTCAGGGTGCCTCCCGTAAAAGACTACCATGGGTTTGACCCCGGAAAGTATCCGGCGCTTGCCGGATCACAACAGGCGGGCGCTGCAAAGCCCGTCGAAACTGAAAAGCAAGCAACAATGATTGCTACGGCGAGTATTACTTTAACTGGTTTCATCTTAGGCCTCCTATGATTTTTGTTCGGGATGAGGTTCAATCCTTTTTTCTCGCAGTATTGCATACCCGTGTACGGACCGATTGGGACATCAGCCCGCCGCGCGCATTGCCGGCATAGTCTTAATTCCGCCATCGGCGACTTCCACTATGCGATCCGCATACTCGGCATTGAGCCTGCTATGGGTAACCATCACTATGGTCTGCCCCTCTGAGTTAAGCCTCTTAAGCAAGTTCATGACTTCGGCCGAGTTTCTCGAGTCCAGATTGCCCGTGGGCTCATCCGCAAAGAGAATAGGGGGCTCGTTCACGACAGCCCTCGCTATGGCCACACGCTCCTGCTCACCTCCGGAGATCTGATTCGGCAGCCTGTGCGCTTTGTCTTTCAAGCCCACTCTCTCAAGAGCCGACAAGGCCAGGGATTTTTTGGCTGCTTCAGTGTGGTGGGTAACAGCCAGGGGAAGCTGGACGTTTTCAAGAACATTCAGGTATGGAACGAGCTGAAACGATTGAAAAATAAAGCCCATAAACTCTCGTCTGAAGTCGGCGAGCTTGTCTCTTTTGAGAGAGTAAATATCGATCCCACCGATGATGACTTGGCCCCTCGTAGGGCTGAGCAATCCGCCGAGCATCGATAGCAACGTGCTCTTGCCGGCTCCGGATTCACCCATGATTGATATGAACTCTCCTTGTTCGATTGACAGGTCTATACGTCGAACTGCGGTGACTTGGCCGTCACCGTCTCCAAAATCTTTTGCCACCTGATCAGCTACTATGTAACTCATTGAAACCTCCTTATAACGACCGTAGCGCTTCGCTTGGATCCATGCGGGCCGCCGTCATTGCCGGGTAAAGGGATGCTACAAGCCCGATCAGGACCGCAAGAAAGACGGCGCCGGCAGCTACCATCGGGTCCAGAGAGAAATGGGGCGTATGGTCGGTCAGGAACGTCAGCAACAAGCGAGTCACACCTATTCCTGCAAGATAGCCGACTATCCCGGCTACGAACGAAACCAGGAAGGCTTCGAGGAGGATGATGCGCATGATATGAGATTTCCTAAAACCTATGGCGCTGAATATTCCTATTTCCCTCGTTCGTTCGTTTACACTACCCATCATGGTCACAAAAACCACCATGGACCCAACGAGCAACACGAGGCCCGAGATGCCCAGAGAAAACTTGCGGAAGTTGTGAAGGGTATCCATGCGACCCTCGACCACCTGCTGGACTGCCGTGACCTTGGCCGCAGGAATTTTTTCCGAAATCTGGGCCACTATTTCAGAGATAGGGCAATTCTTGCAAAGAGCCGCAATCTCCACCATCCCCACCTGGTTTTCTTTACCGAATAACTTCTGGGTAACGGGCAGAGCCATGAAAATGAGACTGTCGTCCTGGGATCCGGTTGGTGCGAGCACCCCGGTAACCTTAAAGCTCTCGCCTTTTATGTCCACGGAAGCATCTGTTTTGAGTCGGAAACGGTCAGCCGCCTCATTCCCCACAAGGATTTCATCCTCGTATTCCGGTTGCTTGCCCGTAATCTTCCACCATTTTTTCAGAGACACTTCCGCTGGGAAGTCCACGCCGACAACAAGGGCTTTATTCCCATTGCTTTCAAAAACCCCAAAAACTTTCGGGCTTACGATTCTTATATTGGCAGCATTATTGATGGTCTTTATCTTGTCCAAGTCCTGTTGAGAGATCTCCTTGAGATCAAAAGAAAGGCCTCCCAGACTCAGACCTCCATAAGTGAGAGACAGTCCTTCGGAGCGCGGAGTAATCAGGATATTTGCTCCGAACTCGTCCATCTTGTGTGCAATGTCTTCTTCCAGGGTGCTGGTAGTGGTAAGAAGAGCAACCACCGAAGCCACTCCCACGAGAATCCCCATCACCAGGAAAAAAACTTTGGCCTTTCTACGCCTCAGGTTGTTTATCGCTATATCGTGAAGTTTCATTGCATCCCCCTATTGAAAGTATTTCTGGCCGGACATTACGTCCTGCTGAGTGATGATGACCTTGTCCCCTTGTATGGTCCTTTTCAGAGGTGAAGGATTACAGCCTCCCTTTATCTCGTTGACCTTGTCTGTCCGGAACTTAAGCCCACAATTGATACACACCATGTCGTTACCCTGCTGAACATAGCCTTTCTTGGCTTTGTAGCAGACTTCGCATGCGTCGAATGCCGCCCGGATGACGCCGTCCGTACTCTTCACCACAAAAAAACGGACCCATTGGTTGGGCGAGTGTTTGTATTCAAAATGCTTCGCTTTTCCATCCTGAAAGGCTGATACAGGAAATTCAAAAGCGCCGTTCTGCGGCTTAACTTCGTTCGCCGGAACCGTAAAACTCCACGCCGAGGCGGTAGCAGTGCAGCCAAGGACTCCGCAGCAAAGTGCCACGGTGAGAATTACCTTCGCTGTCGAATTACCTGTTTGCGTATATTTTCGTAACATAATCATCGTCCTTTCTTGTTTAGGTAGCTTTGGAGCAGCATCTGTGCTCATCGAATTTCCCATGACCGACTTGAGAGAAAACCGGCATCCCCGACCTCATTGAACCAAGAGGCTTTTCAGTTCGGTGTCCTGAGCAATCATTCGGGGCCACAGGGTTTTCCATTCGTCTTGGCCCACAGAAGCATAAACCCTCTCTTTTAACCCAGGATCCAGGATTTTCACATCGGCTTCCTTGAAGAGCTTCCCGGCCCATTCAACTGCTTTTCGCTTTCTTTCAGAAGGATCCTGGACGCCCTGAAGAACGTTCTCTTCGAGGAGCTTACGTATACCCAACCTTTGGCCGACTATCTGATAGTACTTCTCCGGCGATCCATACGAGGAAGATATCCAGGACAGAAATTCCTCTCTTGAGGCTCCTTGTTGTTCAAATATTCTCTGAACCTCCGCCTCAACTTCGTAAGGCTGCACAACAACCAGTTGGGCATCCGCCGCGTCGAGCAGGATCTTCTTCCCCACTACGGAGAAAAATGCGGAAGGCACATCATGCTTGGTTTCTTTCTTGACCACATCGAATGGAAGTTTCAAGTCTCGCTCAAACACGGGCTTACCATTGACATCGGCCACAAGAACCTCATTGATCCCTGAACCCATGGGTTTGTACAGGCCGTCAAGCTTGACCGGGTAACCAGCTCGCGCTATCGCCTCCTGAATGGTCTCAGAGTTGGTCTGTTTGTCCCTGAACTTCACGGTCACGTCCTGCGCGGCCAGACTCACATCGGTCTCTACAACTCCAGGGATCTTGCCGGTAACTTCCTTGACCGTGATGACACATGCAGGACAGTTCATTTTGTTGACGGTAAATCGTGATCCTATGACCTGTCCCGTCATCATTCTGTACGCGGCGTATCCACCGCTGCCCAGCAACGCAATCACGACCAAAGCCACCCCTGCCCTGCGAAATTTACTGACCGAAATTTTTCGTTCAGCGCTTTCCAACGTATCCATGTCGATTTTCTTCATTTTTCGTTCGACAGACATGCCAGTACTCCTGTTGATTTATCGCGGTCGGTTGAAACTGACCGATATTTTGGCTCAATCCTTTGCTGACGGATTGTTACCGCCGTTTTTTAAGTAAAACTGCGCTGATGAGATCAAGAATGTCGAAAGGGACGGATCAACAGACGAGGATAAGAGTTCGGAGAAGAGTGACCATGCCGGGTGGATCCACGACCTCCGGAGAAACCGGGCTCCTTAACGACAGGATCACGGAGAATGGGGAAACTGAAGATATTGCGACCAGATGGTCTTTGGCGGTTTCGTCTTGAGCGGAATATCCGGACAGAGCGATGACTTGCATCTGTTCGGCGCATCTGCACGCACTGCAAACTCCCTTAATGACGCTGCCGCAAGCACAGGACCGATCTTCCTTCAGATCCACCGGACAGCAAGAATGACTTGGGGGGCTGGGTGCAGTAAGATTAGCGGTGAATTTTTCGGCACAACAGGAGGCTATGGGTCTTTCCGATTCTAAGGCTTTACTCTTGAACTTGCAACAACAGGGCATCCACGATGCGGGAACCACCGTGATTCCCACCATCGATATACATACAACAATTACTACTGCCCTACTCAGCATTTTAGCCCTTTTGCTCCATAATCCTCATTTGTTTAGTCTACTACCTATTCCTTCCAAGTCAAGACGCGAATATGATCTTACCTAACAAACTAGGCACGAGCAACCCGCAGCGCGACCTCCCGGAATTACAAGAGCCTCGTAATCGTCCGCTAGTATGTCGGCGAATGTAGCGTTCAATGTCAAGTTATGGCCGCGTTTCTCAGTACAAGCGACGTTTGATACCGAAGTGCTGATTCTTCAAACTGGTTTCCCGGTTAAGAATATTTCATGATTGCCGCCAAATAGAGCAAACCGGCACAAACACTCATACAATTGGAAACGACGATTACCTTATCATTCTTGAGCAAACCGTATATGAGCCAAATGACTATTCCAATTTCCCAGAAGACTACAGCCGGGAATGACTGACCTTGACTTGATTCGACCCGATGCATCTCCTAGACGGGCTAGAGCGGAAAAAGTCCCATAAGTACTCCCGTGACCATCGTCAAGGCACTCCAAATTCTATGAATCTGCCTTTCCCCGTCACCGCCAAATTCATTTATGACCTTTTTCTTCCGGTTCAACCACAGGATTTTCTCATAATGAACTGTTCGAAATGGCTTCCCACATACTTCGGAATTGCTGTAAGCAGCCTTCATCGAAATCTCTCGCAATTTCTTCACAGGCAATCTTGAGACGGTCGGGAGGTCCTAGTTTTATTCGATGCTCAAAGACGCAGCACAGTCCATTAAGTAACTCAGACATCATTCCCATTCCGTCCTCATCCAGGAACTCAAGGAAGTCTCCGTTAAACTGTGGGAAGGTCCCGGCAATAAAGTATGAGAGGTTGTAGCCCTTGTGGCTATCAAAGAGACAAACCACATCAATCCAGTAGTGCGCATTGGAATCGACAAGAACGGCTCCTTCCAGGGATTTCAAACTTTTTTTGAGGTAGCCCTCCACCTTCTTCGGGAGCGTACCTTTACCTGATACGGTGAGCGTTATTCCAATGGGAGATGGCTTTAAGGGCTTGGGGGGTACGGGAAAAGGTAAAATCTTTGTTCTGGATTTCAGGGACTTCACCTTTTCAGCAGCCTTATTAAACAGTCCGTTAAGTCCTTTCATAGTTTCCTCCTGAAGCTAAGACCTCTTGAACCTCGTGGCTCCCGCAAAACAACTGCATGTGGGGGGATTGCTGGAGAAACCCTATATCCTACCTGTAGACTGAAGGAAACTTTTTTCTCGACCCAACAACATCTACCGAGCCAAGAGAAACTAGCTCAGGTGCTTCTGAACAAATACTCCCTTCCAAAAGAGGAAAAAGGGAAGGCAGCGAACTGTCTGAACACCCCATGGAGGGTAAGGCACCGTGCAAAACTGCATGAGGACGCAAAAACTATCAAAATACCCTTGCGTCGATTATGCCTAGTTCTGGCCATCCCAGACCATTCACAATCCTCAAGAGAGATATCGCATGAGAGTTCTTCTCCTCACGGTAAGAGAGAAATTGCCTTCTAATCCTTTAGAGTTAACGTCTTGAGCGCTCTCCAATATGCGTCAAATGGGTCTAAAGGGATAACGATCTTGTCCTCAAGTTAAGATCCGCCAACTTTCATCGAAGGATATTCTTTTCGGTCGAACGTCGCACTTCGGAAGGATCGTCGAATAAAAAAAGACATGACAAACAATGAGTCGGCATTTACTGTAGACTTGGTCTCCAGCAAGTGCTCACTGACATGTTGTGTTCATGTCGAGGCAATGAATCTGAATGCTTGCTTTTGGTTTAACCTATAGTCCGATTGCAAGGAGGCACCCGGATGGCGCAGAACTCATCAACGGCCTGCGGCACTGACGAAAAGTTGCAGTCCATTTTGAATCAAAGTCAGCAGTCAGATTTCAGAGCAAATTTTGTCGTCATGCTGACCACCTTTTTCGTAGGGATCGGGTTGATGGGCCTAAAGTTTGTTGGCTACTGGCTTACTGGCTCATCGGCAATCCTGTCGGATGCCCTCGAATCCATCGTCAATGTTGTTGCCAGCGGATTCGGGCTCGGCAGCATCGTACTTTCTGCCAAACCCGCCGATGAAAGTCACCCTTACGGTCACGGAAAGATCG
>CAINUH010000198.1 GCA_903853735.1 uncultured Desulfomonile sp.
ATGGAAGGATGTATGCCGCCTAAGACCGTTTTTGCTCCTCTGGTCCGGTACGTCTCGGATATCGCATAGGCTCTCTGGGCAAACATCGTCCTCACGGTGATTCCTGCCAGATCTGCTTTCCAAGTATAATCTATATCTTCGATGTTTTCGTCGAAAACCCTAATCTCATGTTCTGGCGGGGTTATTGATGTCAGGGTAGGGATAGCCAGGAGATATGAAATATGTTTTCTGGAAAGGAGAAATCTTGTACCAAACTTAAAATCGTAAAAACTCGTGTCAGATTCGGAGCTGTTCCTGGGAATTACTAAGGCTATTTTCATTCTTATTCCTGTAAATGGGGTCAGGTCTTGAAATATAAGCGAATCCCTGGTATTTTGAGTTTAGGACCGGACCGTTGAGAATTGCATACCATGAAGCCACGTATAACATCCCGGCCCAAGGCAATGCACGAGAAAAGATTTTCTGCGACGATCAAGAACGGGAGGACTTGCTGAGCGTCCTGGGTTCCGTAGTCAGAAGATACAACGTGTTGTGTCACAGTGATTGCCGGATGAGGGGAGTGACCTCACGGAGTGGCCGGTCTACCTGATATTTCAAGACCCCATTCATTCGCGACGCCCATACGAAATACGGATACACCCTTAAACAGATCGGAGAGCACCTGGGAATCCACTATACGACTGTGAGCAAAGTGGCCTCAAAGAGCGAGAGAGAGAAACTGATATGTCAAGACCTGACCCCAATTTCCTCTTGACATAAAGTGCAAGTAGTGTTTAATGTTTCTCACCAGTTCCCGGC
Organism: uncultured Desulfomonile sp.; assembly: GCA_903853735.1. The sequence continues at coordinate 799 of CAINUH010000198.1, forward strand.
TAAACATCGAGGAATAGTCATGAGAGTTCACAAGATTATTATCGTTCTCTTCGTTGCTGCAGTGGTCTTGGCCGTGCCGCTGCACTGTGATTCGGCAGAGTGCATTCCTCGAATTTGCGTGCCTGACCGGCCAGTTCCTCCGGAAAGCGTTGGGCCGATTCCCATCCCGTTCGATATCCCTGTATGGCCGACAATTATAAGGACTGAATTCAATATCTTACCTTGGGTTACTTTTGGCAAAGCCTCAATCTGCCTGCCTGGTACCTGTAGATCCATAGACATACCAGCCCCTTGTCTCTCCTTGAAGCCCGTCCCATTCTGGTTTCCGTGGCTTCGACCTCTGGATGCTGAGTGCGTGCCGCCCGCGGGCTTTTCCATTCCCTGATGTTGATTAGACGTGACTCGCTCCTCTCTTGCTTCCAGCCTTGAAAAAATAAGAGATTTTTTGCAGTCGGACGCGGCTTTTCTGCTCTCAGTTCGGGTCAGAGAAGATTATCTGGAAAGATCTGTTCGACTCCTGGAAAAGGCGCAACAGCCAGGTGAGGTACTTTACGTAGGAATAGTCGGGGGAACCGGCGTAGGAAAATCGACACTTATTAACGCCTTGGCGAATGCAAAGATTTCTGATGTTTCCGATAAGCGGCCACAAACAAACCGAGCAGTTGTTTACCGTCACACAGATACCCCCAGGGGGCTTGAAGAGATCTCCGACATGTTTCGTGAGACCGACTCGGTACACCAAATCGATACCATCAGAAACTTGCTGCTTCTGGATCTTCCGGATTTTGACAGTTTTGAGGAACACAATCGCAAAACTGTTCTCAGGATCCTTCCCAAATTGGACTCCATTGTATGGGTGGTGAGCCCGGAAAAGTATGCCGACGCAGCCTTCTATCGGCTGGTTGGTCAGACTACTGTTCATCAGGAAAACTTCACATTCATTCTGAACAAGGTTGATGAACTCTTGGGCCACGATAAAGACACTGCACTCCACAGAGTCAAAGAAGTCATAGGTGATCTGACTTTGCGTCTTAAGAATGAAGGGGGGATTTCGCAACCTAGAGTGTTCAGTATTTCAGCTTCTGAAGTACTTGATGGACACCCAGAGACCGAAATAACAGGTAGTGAATTTCGACGATTTCGAGATTTTCTCATGGTTCGACGGGAAGCCAAGGATGTGGCTTCGGTGAAAACCAAGAATCTCATTGAAGAATCTGTCGGGCTCTTGAAGGAGTTGGATGCCGAGATCCAGCCTGATTCCAAAAAGAAAATTTTGGATTTGCTCAGACAGATGCAGACAGAGAACAACGGAAATGAAGACCAAACAGTCCTCGGCGCACTTCCTCAGGAACATGATTTGACTTCTATAATTTCACAAATGTTTGTGGTTGAAGACAGTTCCATAGGGCCCGTGAAGTGGATCATGAAGCGGCTGGCTAGGGCGTTTTCGTTCAAAGAGCGAGCTAACCGTGACGCAATGGAGAACGTGTTTGGGTCTGCCGCCCAAACCTTAGTGAAAGATAGACTCCCGGAAATGGAGAAGATGGAGGCATTGATAGATGCAGAGCTTCTTCTCGCTTTTGGGCCCACCGAAGCTGGTCTGAACAAACAGAAACCTGATCAAATCTTGGCAGCCGCCATGTCGCAAGCCTTCAAGAATTTTTGCAGGGCGATTGAAGTTCGAATGCAAATTATGGGCGGTGTCCGTTCCCGATTCAGACGTGCATGGCAAAAACTTTGCCTGTTTGTGCCTCTGCTGATGCTGATGCTGAAACTGGCGGGTCTTCAGAGAATAGAGGCTTGGTGCGAGGTTCCGAGCCTGGGGGGTCTCGTTTCCATATTGTTGTCGCTCGCCACCGCACTATTCAGTTCCGAAGGATTAATTGGACTGGCTGTATTGTCAATTCTGGAAATCCTGTTGATCTATCAACTAGCTGCGAGGCGAATGCGGAAAATAGAAAGACAATCTAAGATGTTAGCCCTAACCGCAATCACCAATTTGAGAGCACAACTTGATCTAGTGGCTAAACGAATACGTGAAGATGGAAGACGCACGTTAAATCACATCCAGGCAGGTTTGAACGTATTGGAAGATCTGAAGAAAACTTTTCGTCAGGGAATAGCGTTGATCCCGGAATCCTCCGCCCCAACGGTACAATTTTCCCCCGGCCATGACATGGGATGATATTTCAGTCACAATTACAGCCTTTTTTGCCGGTCTTTGAAGTTGAGAAGCTCACGCTCGCCCTCATGTTAGCTGTTTCAATCTTGGTGGGTTTGGCAGCGGCGCTGCCGCCGGCGATGCGTGTGAACCGCACGGGAATTTCCGAAGGCCTCAGGCACATCGGTTAAAGTCCGATGATCTCAGGATTCGTTATTCTCAAGAGACCCGTTGTCGCTGGGAATCCAACTCCGTGCGTTAAACAAAAAGACAAGCGCTGGGAGCGATAGGAAGAAAGTAAAAGCAAAGTAATGTGCGTATCCCATATAGTTGGTAGCCCATCCACTCAAAGACCCTGAGATTATGCCTGTAATTCTGAATAATGATGATAGCAGGGCATATTGGGTGGCAGAGAATTCTTTCTTGCATATGATCATGAGAAAAGCCAAGAAAGCAGACGTTCCAAGGCCTCCACAAAATGATTCTGCTGCGGACGCACAATAGATTGCCCAGTGGCCGACATCCGGAACAGCCGCCACCCATGCGTACGTGAGGTTGCTCACAGATTGCCATAGGCCCAAGAACCAGAGCCCGTGAAAAACTCCAAACCGAGCCATGAACAGTCCACCTGCAAGACCTCCGACAATGGAACTTAGAACTCCCAGGGATCCGGTGATCAGACCGATTTCGGTGGTAGTCAAACCGCAGGACAGCCAGAATGGGCGAACCATAGGACCGAGGGCCATGTCGCCCAGCTTGTACAGAAGGATGAAAAGAGTTACCTGAACTACGCCCGGTCTGAAAATCAGATCTCTAACTGGAGCGGTAATGGATTTGAGGGATAATGTGGGCCTTTGAATCTCAACGTGGGGGAGTTTTAGCGATACCAGACCGCATGAAGCAAGAACTACGGCCGCCATCAGGTATGTCGCCTTCCAGCCGATCCAGCCGCCGGCAGCAACAAAAAATCCACCCGCAACAACAAGAGCCACACGGTATGCGGCCTGTCTGAATCCGTTGGCTATCCCCATTTCTGATGGCTTTAGCAACTCTATGGTGTACGCGTCCACCGCAACGTCCTGCGTGGCCGACAGAATCGACAGACAGCATATCGTAGCCCAAAGCAAGAAACTTGGAGAAGACGGGTCCAAAGGCAGGAGGCACAGGATTGACGCTGCCATGAGAAATTGTGCGCATGATATCCATTGGCGCCTATGGCCAAGAAAGTCTACGGCAGGAGCCCACAGGAATTTGACTGCATAAGGTAAACTGAGGAGGCTAAGCAAGCCGAGGTCGACCAGAGACATACCGTGGAGACGAAAATATATGGGAAGCGTCTGTTCAATTATGCCAAATGGGAAGCCCTCGGCAAAATAGAGAAGAGAGACGAGCAGTAATTTTCTGTCGAGCTTCACAATATCTCCACAAATCCTGGCACAGAGAGGTGGGTCCCCCTAGGACGTGGGGATAATACAGAAATACCCGACAAATATCCAAAAATTATAATGTACTGGTTATAAAATGATGTGAATCATAAGAATAATTAATGTCATAGCATGCATATAACGCTACCACCTTATCCATACATGAGATTCATTACAAATCGTCACAAATAGAATTGGTCCATTGATACGGCGCCATGTTCATGTGACATCTACATGCTTGCCTGTTCTGTAGGCCAGTGCTTGGGCTGTGGCTATAAGTTTCGCCCCGTTGACTTCTCGAATATGGCAATGGTACGACGCAGTACGGTTTGTCATGTAAATTTCTTCAGCTCGTGCCTCGAGAATTGCATCGCGTGATGGAGCAGCGACATAGGTGACGCTCACGTTGAGGGCCACGGCTATCACGCCGTGAGAGTTGGATGCCAACTGAAAAGCTTCGTCAATAAGCGCGAAAAGAGCCCCGCCATGGACAACTCCGAAAATATTCTGCAAATCTTTGTGAACCCGCATTCTGACCACCGCAATTCCTGACTCGACTCGTACGACTTCCAATCCCAGCAGTCGTCCAAAAGGTTCGGAGTTGGACCTCATCACTAATTGGTCATGCAATCGTTCGTCCATTTTGCACCTTCTCTCCTAGACCTGAGGAACAGGATTTGCCAAGGACCTGCGGTCCAAGAAGCCCAAGGGACATGAAAAGTTTCGCCAAGTCCTCGATAGGCATGTCCAATCGGTGGAAATCCTCCACACGAACCAAAAAGTTGAATCCTGTGGCTGGTATGGGACAGTTTGGAATGAACACCAAAAGGTATTCCCCGCCATCTTCCATGGTGTATCTTTGGTTGGATGTGAGAAGGCCGAGCAACTTGGCGTTTCCCATGCTGATCTCTCCGACTCCCCCAAATCTGTCGAGTCCAGATTGTTCCTTATTTCCCAGTAATTCAACAACTTGGCCAACGGCCGTGTAAATCTTTCCTATCAGAGGGATCCTGGCGAACATTCCATCTATTCCTCTGTGGAATCTGTCTACGGTAGCCCGAGTTACCAGGAAGCCCAACAACATGATGAGGAGGATAACTACTGGATAACCTACAAGGTAGCCCACATATTTCTGATTTTGTCCTACCATGGTCAATAGAAATCGTCCAAAGGAACTGCTTGGACCCACATAAGCATCTGCCGACTTCACCACCCACGTAACCACAAAGACGGTGACGACCAATGGTAGTAACGTGGCGACACCGGTAAGGAAAAATCGAACGACTGTCCTGACAAATCCGCGCATGTTGTCTCTCCACAATAGGAAAACGTCACGCCTGTCCGGCGGTCGTGGCATCTGGTGATAAGATTTTTCTTTTACTCCTACAGGAATGGCCAGTGAAAAAAACACTTCATGTCAAAAAAAATCAGAGCCCCGAACTACCGATTCCACGTTTCATACGATATAATGAAATATCTCTTTTTTAGTCCCGTCAGGTAACGGCATGGAAATCCCTGTAAGCCCGTCTGATGGATCTTTGTATTAAAACAGGGGCATGCTGCTGGAGAAAAGGAGGGAAAATCCTTCCGGAGCGCCTGCAAAGGCTCCCCAAGTAAACTGAATATGGGGGCGTAGCCGGTAGACACGGTTCGAGAAATTGGCAAAGAAACCTCGGCCGTGTTATGAGGTTCCCATGACATTTTGGGGCATTGAAAAAGCTGCTGGATCGACTGGGGTCCTTAACCGGGCCCCGAGTCTTATTGTTATTCGGCTGACTGTCTGATCGGGTCAAAGTCAGGTATCCTGCTACCACAAAAAAAACAATGAGAACCACTCCGAGGACGATCATTATCCCGTCTCGGTTGGTTCTGGTCGTGCTTGGCTCTACCATCTTGTTTTTTCTAGGAAGTTCCGGCACGGGTAATCCTAGTTGTGTTTTAACATGTGAAACAATTCGCTGTTCCCTCGGCAGATAAACGGCGCCGATACATTTGAGAATATACATGAACCTGTCCTTGATGTCATGTGCGTCTTCGGTCAGGTTCCGGGCTGCAATCGCGTAGTTGCGACATCAATTGGCCTGCATTTAGGAGGAAAAAATGGACATCGAATCCTTTGTCAAAGACAGGATCAAATGGCTGGGACATGCGAGCTTTCGGATAGACGGTTCGAAAATGACCATTTACATCGACCCTTGGAAACTTAAGACCCCTATTCCGGCTGATCTTGTGTGCATTACTCACAGCCATTTCGATCATCTTTCAGAAGATGACGTGACGCTTATTCGCAAGCCCTCCACCGTTATAGTGGGGCCGCCCGATTGTAAAGGTCAATTCGGAGACGCGTTCAAGGCAATAGAACCGGGAACTGAAATTACCGTGGACGATGTGAAGGTAGAGGCAGTGCCTGCATACAATACCAACAAAGATTTTCATCCCCAAAAAAACAAATGGGTGGGATACGTGATCGAAGTGGACGGCATAAGAATTTACCACACCGGCGACACGGACGTGATTCCTGAAATGGCTTCAATTAAGGCTGATGTGGCCCTCATGCCAGTCGGAGGGACCTACACCATGACCGTAGAGGAGGCTGTGGATGGGCTAAAGAAGATCAATCCCAAGATAGCCGTCCCCATGCATTGCGGGGACATCGTTGGTACACTTAAAGACCGCGAAAAATTCCAGGCGGCTTCAAAGTCCAAAGTGATGATTCTCGATCCTGCAACCTAAGAGTAATGCTGTAAATTATGAACAATAACGCAAATTTGTACGAAGGAGTAGTGCGCGTACGCTTCGCACCGTCTCCTACCGGATACCTGCACCTGGGGGGGGCGCGCACGGCGCTCTATAATTGGCTCTGGGCAAGAAAAAATAACGGAGTGTTCATTCTAAGGATAGAGGATACCGACGCGGAGCGTTCTACAGCGGAATCCGTCCAAGAGATATTAGAAGGGCTCCGATGGCTTGGGCTGGACTGGGACGAAGGGCCATTCTTTCAGTCCAAGAGTCTTGCTCAACACGTGGAAGCTGCCGATAGACTTTTGGAGATCGGTCATGCCTACCGGTGCTTCTGCGTAAAGGAGGATTTGGAGAATCAACGAAAAGATGCAGAGTCAAGAAAGGTTGCGTTCATGTACGATGGGCGCTGTAGGAACCTATCTTCAGAGAAAATTGAGGAAAACTTGGCAAGGGGTATGCCTTACATCATTCGGTTCCAGGTGCCCAGAGACCCGTCTTGGTCGGTCGGCTTCAATGATGCTGTGTATGGGCGGGTCGAAAGGAAGGCACGAGATATAGAGGACTTCGTCATATTGCGATCCGACGGTCGGCCTTTATACATTCTGAGCAACGCCATTGATGATGCGAATGACCGTATCACGCATGTAATACGAGGAGCAGACGGCATAGCAAACACTCCGAAGCAGATCCTTATCTACCAAGCCCTGGGGATCAAGCCCCCCATTTTTGCCCACATGCCGCTCACGTTAGATAACAAGAGGGCCAAACTATCGAAAAGGACCCACGGAGAGGTGGTAACGATTTCTTACTACCGAAGAAGCGGGTTTCTGCCGTGGGCTCTGTGCAATTTCCTAGCCTTACTCGGGTGGTCAAGTCCCGATGGAAGGGAGTTTTTCTCAAAAGAAGATCTGATTGAACTATTTGAATTGTCCAGGATAAACAGGTCCAACTCGATCTTCAACTATATACCCGGAGATTCCAAGAATTGGACCGACCCCAAGGCCGTCCATTTCAATTCAACGTACATTCGATCTATGCCGCTTGAGGATCTCATACCATTTGTAAGGGATGAGATGCGAAGAGAGGGGCTTTGGAAAGACGCCTTTGATGGTCAAGACAGGCAATGGTTTTACAGGGCGATTGATATTATGAGAGCCCGGTTTCTGACACTCAAAGATTTTGTGACAAAGGGCCGCTGCTATTTCTCCGATGATTTCGAGTTTGACGAAAAGGCTCTCAAAAAGAACCTTCTGAAAGATACAAGGCTGAGGCATTTCCTGCCCGATCTGGGATTGAGACTTGAGCAGTTGCCGGTTTTCTCCGGATCATCGATCGAGACGGTGTTTCGGACCTACGCAGAAGACACGAATGTCCCGGCCGGGCTTCTGATAAATGCCGCGAGGACCGCAGTTTCCGGGTCATCAGTTGGCCCGGGACTCTTTGAAATGCTTGAAGTTATTGGGAGAAACGCTGTGGTTCGGCGTTTGAGAAAATCGAAAGAAATGATTCCAGAAAGCCAGCCTGTGATGTAATTTAAAAGATGTCGATGTGTTACTGTTATTTGTTATCAAATTGGATTTGACATGATATTATGTGACCATGGATTCGAAGGGCAGTTACGACCACATTCTTATAAGGGATGCCACTGTCCTGGTACGTGTCCCCAAGGGAACTCGACGAGTGATTAGCGGTGGCCATCCTGAAGTTTTCGATGTACGGACGGGGGTTCAGCTCAGGGAAATCTACCCGGATCTGCAGGAAATAGAGCTGCACAGAGGCTACCTCATGTCTGAAGAAAGCGCAGAATCAGTTCTCAGGTCGGGTACGCCAATATCGCTGGATCCAGCCTTAGACCTTCCCAAAGTGGTAACCATACTGGAAGTCAAGCAAAGAAAACTGGATTCGGTCGTTGCCGAGTCCATACTGGATCAGGTCAGAATTATTGCTGATCTTCTCCAGCAGTTTCTTGCAGTAGCAGACATCTCTCAAAAAGAAGAGAAGTTCTGGCTATCACAGCAAATTCTCACTCTAATCCGCAAGTTCTCGGGAAGGGAGTTGGCGGAACTGGAAGAAATAGTTGAATGGTTTAAGAAGCGGCCTTCGAAAAAATAAGAACTCCTGTGTCATACCCTCCAAATGGAGGCAAACTGGGCGACTCGAAATGCGTGAAAGTCATATCGGTTTAGGTAGGGCAGTGATTCTAAAGCTTTGTTGTGCGATGCTGGTTTATTGGACTTGTTGCGGCAACCTGCAGGCGGCGACAGAAATCACGATGTTGTTTGAAACGGGCAAGAGACACTTTCAGGCCGGAGAGTATCATAGGGCGGCAGAAGTTTTTTCGAGAGCCCTGCAGAGAATTGAACCGGACACTCCCAAACTTCATCTGGTTAAGCTGGCAAGGGCACAGGCGTACTACGGAACTGGGGACTATAAGAGGGCTTGGGGAGACCTCAACGCGGTCTTGCAGTCCAGTGGTATCGACGGAGAAACAATGGCTTCCGGCTTGCTTCTCCGAGGAACTCTTAACCTTAGCCAAGGGCGAGATAAGAAGGCGTTTGAAGATTTTACCGCTGCCATAAACTCTTCACACGAGAACACTTCGCTGCGCGCTCTTTCTTTTACTAACAGGGGTATAGCGTTTATCAATAGGGGCCACTTGGAACGGGCTGTCGGCGATCTGAATCAGGCTATCTCCATTGATCCGAAATCCGGCTTTGCGCTCGCCGCAAGGGGCCTTGCTCATCTGAGGGGTGACAAGATCGAACTGGCCCGAAGAGACGGTGAAAAAGCTATGGCAATGAATCCGGATCCGTCCACGGTCAGGATTGCCCAACAAGTACTGAACGAACTATCTGTCTCATCTTCCGGTCCCTCCATGGTTACCGTTCCCCTGAACGAAAACGGCCAAATATTCGTTCAGGTCCGTTTTGGAAAGAAAGGAGCACCACACAGGTTTCTTGTGGATACCGGCGCCACTCACACCGTGGTTGACCGACGATTGCTTGGCGAGATCGTTCGTGAAACGCAGGTTCGAGAAATCGGAAAGACCAGAGTGGTTCTTGCGGATGGTTCAACTCACCCTGTTACGAGATACAAAGTGACAAGCGCTTATTTGTTCGACGTGCCGCTGGGAGAGATAGAAGTTCATGCTTTCGATAGGAAAACAAAAGGTATGTTGAACCTTCTCGGAACGAAAAGCCTGTCAAAAGTAGCCGTTTCCATAGACAACGCCGGCCGAAAGGTTGACATCAGCCGAAGAGCTTCTCAAGGCAATCTCATAGATACACTTGAGTAGGTGGGCACTGGTCTTTTTGAAGTCTTCTGATTACTCGCTCGCTTTCGTGGAAAAAAATGGAGTGTGAAGACTTTCAACCATACGGCGTATCATCCTTTGAAAAGGCCTAACAGATCGGTTTTAGCTTCTACAGGCCCCAGGGCCACTATGGTGAAACGACCTGAATTTATCATTTCCCTTGCTGTATCAAATAATTCGTCGGTCGTGACGGCTTCCATAGAACCGATAATCTCCTCCAGCGGTACGTGCCTCCCGAAGTAGAATTCTTCCTTCGCAAGTCTGTTCATGCGTGAATCACAAGATTCCATGGCTAGTATGATATTGCCCCGGATCTGATTTCTGGCGGTCTGAATTTCGTCGTCTGTCATACTCTCAGCAAGGCCCATGGAAACTTTGCCGGTTGTCATCAATAGCTCTTCAACTCTATCCGGCGCACAACCGGCGTAAATCCCAAACATTCCGGCGTCTGAGAAAGACGAAAGCCATGAGTAAACGCTATAGGCCAGGGCTTTTTTTTCTCGAACTTCCTGAAAAAGCCTGGAACTCATGCCACCGCCCAAAAGGGTGTTCAATATGTAAGCGGCATGGCGTCTATCGTCTACGGCACTAAGGCCTTCGGTTCCAATACAAACGTGGACCTGTTCCAGGTCTTTCACTTCGACATGCGACGCAGATGCACTTCGGGCCGGACCGACACAAGCCCTCCCTGAAGCGCTCGGAAGTTCAGCCATCTGTTCTGAGATCAACTCGACGAATCTGTTGTGATCCACATTTCCAGCCGCGCAGACCAGTATTTCACAGGGTGTGTACTGGTCATGTTTAAAGCGCAGGAGTGTTTTGCGGTCTAGCTTAATGACACTGGGGATTGTTCCCAGGATTGGCCTACCGAGTGGATCATGATGCCAAAATCGGGTTCCCAATATCTCATGAACCAAGTCTTCAGGGCTGTCCTCAACTTGATGGATTTCCTGGCAAATGACCTGCTTTTCGCGCTCAATCTCGTCTTCCGGGAAAGAGGAATTCAGGAAAATATCCGTCAACAAGTCGACGGCCAATTCCAAATGTTCGTTGAGGATCTTACAGTAGAAAGAAGTCAATTCCTTGCTAGTAAAGGCATTAAGGACTCCCCCAACCGAATCTATTTCCTTGGCGATAGCGTAGGCAGACCTTTTCGAGGTCCCCTTGAAAATCATGTGCTCGATAAAATGGGAGATACCATTGAGGTCGGGCTGCTCGAACCTCGATCCCGACCTCACCCAGATACTCAGTGAGATGGATTGAACGTACGGAACGCGTTCCGTAACAATCCTGATGCCGTTATTGAGAGTCGTTTTGCGGTAGTTGTTGAGATCTTCGTAAGTTGCAACCAAGCGCTGGACCACGTTAAATTAGCCGAATCAGTCGGGAGTTTTCCCAATCGCATCCTTGCGCGAAAGCTTGATCTTTCCTTGGGCATCGATACCTATGACTTTGACAGGGAATGTGTCCCCTTCTTTGACGATGTCCGTAACCTTTCTTACACGCTCCGGAGCCAACTGTGAGATATGAACAAGTCCGTCGGTTCCAGGGAAAATTTCCACGAATGCCCCGAAGTCAGTTATTTTTCGTACAACGCCCATGTAGATGCGGTCCAATTCAGCTTCTTGAGTGATGCTCTGGATCGACGCCTTGGCCTGGTTTCCACCCTGCACATCTACAGAGGCTATTACAACCTTTCCGGTATCATCCACTTCGATCTTGGTACCCGTCTCCTCTTGGATGGCTCGTATGACCTTGCCGCCCGGTCCGATTATATCCCGGATCTTTTCAGGGTTCACGTACATGATAAAAATTCTCGGTGCGTACGGAGACATCTCCTTCCTTGGTTCCAAGATGGCCTTACTCATTTCATCAAGGATATGCCTGCGCCCTACCTTAGCCTGACTGAGGGCCTCGGACAAAGTCTGTTTGGTAATCCCCTGGATTTTTATGTCCATTTGGAGAGCAGTAACACCATCCCTAGTACCGGTGACCTTGAAGTCCATGTCCCCATGGTGGTCCTCGTCTCCAATAATGTCCGACAGAACCACTGTTCGGTCTTTGTCCTTAAGAAGACCCATCGCAATTCCCGCCACAGGTTCTGCCATCGGGATACCGGCATCCATCAAGGAAAGAGACGAGCCGCACACCGTGGCCATAGACGATGAGCCATTTGATTCCAGGATCTCTGAAACCACTCTGATTGTATACGGAAACTCTTCGTCATCGGGCAATAAATAAGCCAAAGCCCTTTCCGCCAGTGCTCCATGACCGACCTCTCGACGGGATGGACCCCTGAGAAACTTTACCTCACCCACCGAAAAAGGAGGAAACTTGTAGTGGAGCATGAAGGATTTATAACTGGAGCCTTCCAGAGCTTCAACTTTCTGTTCGTCGGAGGAAGTTCCGAGAGTAACTACCACAAGAGCCTGGGTTTCACCCCTAGTAAACAGGGCGCTCCCGTGAGTTCTGGGCAAGACCCCGACTTCACACGAAATATCGCGAATATCTGTAAAAGACCGTCCCCCAATTCGGACATTCTTTTCCAGAATCATGTTTCTTATAAATTCACCTTCTATCTTGTCCGTGTACCCAAGGATCTCTCCACGCCTCCGCTCTCCTTCGTCACCCAATGATGCCAATATGTCGTTATAGATTTGGTGAAGGCCGGCGTAACGCTCGAGCTTGCCCGGAACAGTTACTGCTTCTTCTATCTTCGCACCCCATTGATTTCTGATCTCCTGGATAAGTTCTACGTCTTCCGTAACAGGCGGAACGAGTCGTTTGGGCTTGCCCATCTTTTGTCTGAGTTCCTCCTGGGCAATCACTATCTTTATTATTTCATCATGTGCTTTAAAGAAGGCATCCATAATAACTTCTTCAGGCAGCCGGTTCGCACCGCCCTCCACCATTACTATGCCATTTCGGGACCCAACCACTATGAGATTCAGGTCCGAATAGGTGTCTTCAAGTGGAGATGGATTGACAATGAGATTCCCGTCCACCCTTCCGACGCGCACTGCACCGACAGGGCCCCCGAACGGGATGTCGGACACATGGAGCGCAGCAGAAGCACCATTTATGGCAAGCATGTCCGGGTCATGTTCGCCGTCGGAAGAAAGCACAGTTGCTATGATCTGAGTCTCACAACTGAAATTCTTCGGAAACAGCGGTCTTATGGGGCGATCAATAAATCTCGCAGTGAGAATCTCCTTCTCGGTGGGCCTGCCTTCACGCTTGAAGAATCCGCCAGGAATCTTACCCGCTGCGTACGTCATTTCGAGATAGTCAACGGTAAGAGGGAAAAAATCGATACCCTCCCGGCCATGTTTTTCAGAAACCGCCGTCACTAGTACCACCGTTTCACCACTACTAACGAGAACTGCGCCGGAAGCCTGTTTGGCCAGACGACCTGTCTCGAACACCATTTGCTTGCCTGAAACAGTGCTATTTGTCCTATGCACCATGTGCTTGATGGTCCTCTCTTCGCCAAGCAACAGAGTCGCGTGGCAAAGTTTCACGTCCGAGTAGAGGTCAGTGCTACTTCCTGATGCCCAATTCGGTGATTACAGTCTTGTACCGATCCACGCTTTTTGACTTAAGGTAGTCCAACAGCCTTCGGCGCTGACCAACAAGTTTCAAGAGGCCTCTCCGGGAGTGGTGGTCTTTTTTATGAATCTTGAAGTGCTCGGTGAGGTATCCGATGCGTTCGCTCAGCAAGGCGATCTGGACTTCTGGTGAACCTGTGTCACTCTCGTGGAGGCGATATTTCTCGATAATGGTCTTTTTCTTCTCAGTGGGAAATGCCAACTCTCGTCTTCCTCTCTAAATGGTCCTCAAGGCGTTCTTTATGCTTAATCTCGTATTACTATCACGTGCCGGAGGCGATGTAAAGACGTTGAAGTGTAGTACGGAAAATTTTTAGGTTTGACCGGATGCTCGGCAAATCTAACGGTCCGAAGAGCATGTCAATTGCATAACAAGATATTTCTTCTATGTGAACTCCAGGCATTTACACTAAGATTTCTCTGAACCGCCCTGACTTAAAAATCATGACAGCTATCATCTATTAAAACGATGGGTTATTGAAAAGCAGTCTGAGTCGGGATAGCTACATCATATCCCGAATAGTGACTTTTGTGTCCGTATAATTTTCGGTAGACAGAAATTGATTTATTTCCCAAACTACATTATGATAAGTCTCAGTTAGACTAGTGTTGAAAGCAATTTTACCGCAATTTCAGTCTAAGGGCCGACCCTGAAGATGCAAATTCGCTTTAGCACGCATCCAGTTCAGCTCCCAAAGGAGAAAGCCATGGACTTTATTAAGAAACTTGCCGACATCGTAGGGGAGAAAAACATTGTGGCCTCAAACGTGGATTGCCTGGCCTATTCCCGAGACATGTCGATCCATGCTGGCGTCCCCCAAGCTGTTGTTTTTGTGAGCAATGCAGAACAGGTGAGCAACATACTATCGCTGGCCAATTCAGAAAAGGTGCCTGTAGTGGCCCGAGGTACCGGCTCGTCTGTTACTGGTGCGGTTCTGCCTATAAAGGGCGGGGTAGTGGTCGATTTCACTCGAATGAACGCTGTCAAAGAGATCAACAAAGCAGATGGATACGTCGTAGTAGAACCTGGAGTCATCTGCAACGCACTCAATGCCAAGCTTGCCCCGACGCACTTTTTTCCTCCCGACCCAGGCAGCGCGCCCATAGCCACAATCGGGGGCATGATTTCCACCAATGCCAGCGGAGTTCGCGCAGCGAAGTATGGTACAACCAAGGACTACGTGAAGCGTCTAACCGTAGTACTGGCAGATGGACGGATAATCAGGACGGGGGATCTGGCGCCGAAGAGTTCAGCAGGCTACGATCTTACCCATTTATTTGCAAGCTCTGAGGGAACCCTTGGAGTTATTACAGAAGCCACTCTCAAGATTTTACCCATGCCGGAATATGAGGCTTTTGCCAAGGCTTCTTTCCCCGACGTTGACACAGCCGGAAGAGCGGTTGAAAAGATTTTCACCTCGGGGCTGGAATTGGCGACATGCGAGATACTGGACAACGTCTGTCTGGATGTGGCTCGTGATGCCCTCAAAATGGACATACCGAAAAATGTCAATTGCCAGCTCTTTATGGGGGTCGATGGCCCCAAGTCCGCTGTAGAGGAACAGATCAAGAAAATCGACGAGATATGCAAATCCGTGGGGGGGATTGAAAACATCTGGTCTGACAATCCTGTGGAAAAGGCAAAACTCTTCGCAGCCAGGGGTGGTCTGGTGCCTGCCATGAGCCGGCTCAGACCCTCTTATCGCCTCGTACCCCTTGTGGAAGATTTCGGAGTGCCCATAAGCCGAATTCCTGAAACCATAGCGGAAATCCAAAAGGTGGGAGACAAATACGGTTTCCCCGTTGCTACTTTTGGCCACATTGGCGACGGCAACCTTCACGCCACCTTCATCATGAACCCGACTGTGCCGGAGCATTGGGACAAGGTGAAGAAAATTGCCTTGGAATTCATTGACATGACCCTCCGTTTCCAGGGCACCGTCTCAGCGGAGCACGGAGTTGGTATGGCCAAGTCCCCATACATCGGCAAGCAGTTGGGCGAAGCCCTTGAACTCATGAAGGCCATCAAGAAAACAATCGACCCCAACAATATCCTCAATCCCGGCAAAATGGGTTTCGATGACTCCATAAAGGACATTCTGGACGAAAACATATTTGCCAGGTTTCTCAAAGAACCTGAAAAGGTGGAACATTTCCTGGACTACGTGGACAACGAAATACTGGCATGTATCCAATGCGGGTTTTGCCGCGCGGGTTGTCCCACTTTCGCCGAGACCACTCTGGAATCGCTTAATGCCAAGGGGCGTGTAACATTGGCATTTCAAATGCTGACAGGCAGCCTCGAGCCGTCGGAGGATCTTGCGAAGAGGCTTTACCAGTGCATGCTCTGCCTCAACTGCCGGTCGGTCTGCCCCGCTCAAGTGAAAGTCTCCGACATTATTAGGGCTGCACGAGAAAGACTTGTGGAAAAGGGATACCTTCCGGAAGTGTTCAAACCGGCTCTGGCTTCAATGTTAGACGCCGCCAACCCACTTCTGGCTTCAAAAGAAAAGAGGGCTGACAGCTATCCTTCAGATTACAAGAAGGCCGTCCCCGGCCAAACCCAGGCCATCCTTCACCTTGGATGCGTTACAAGTTTTCAGGATGTAAAGATAATTCCCGCTATCATGGAGATTTTGGACAAAGCCGGAGTGGATTATGGAGCACTCGGACAAGACGAAACCTGCTGCGGCTATCTCGCCTATCTCGTCGGAGACATGGACACATTCAGGAAAGCCATGGATGTCTATACTCAGCGCATGGCTCAATACAAACCTAAACAACTCGTAACGACTTGCGCCGGCTGCTTGAAAACCTTCCGCGATCTCTATTCCCATTACGGAGGCGGCAATGGGTATGAAGTTTTGCATAGCGTGGAGTTGCTGGAACAGCTCATCAGCGAGGGCCGCGTCAAATTCAAAGAGGACGGAACCCCACTAAAAGTTGTGTATCACGACCCGTGCGATATGGGCCGCCACATGGGTGTATACGAACCGCCTCGCAATGTTCTGAAAGCAATCCCGGGTGTTGAACTTCTCGAGTTCCCACAAAATCGAACCCTTGCCAAGTGCTGTGGGGGCGGAGGCGGCATGAAGGGCTTCGACAATGACATGGCTGGAGACATAGGTTACAAGAGACTGCTGTCAGCCATTGACCTTGGGGCGGATGTCCTGGTTTCCGCTTGCCCATCGTGCAAGGGAACTTTCAATCAAGCTGCTGCCAGGGCTCGCAAAGACAAGAAAGGCAAAATCAGGGTGATGGATGTAACTGAGCTGGTAGCAAGTCGTTTGGCATAACAACTCATTGGCATTTATACCGATTGCGTTTGCGGCAACCAAATTTCAGCGAAGAAATAATCTTGGATAGGCGGGCGCCCTTGCCCGCCACTCTGCCGCAGAAATTTCGAAATAGTATCGGATGAGGGGATTAGCGTTCTTTAGAGAGAGTTAGTCCCCCATCAAGGCAAACAAGAATTGACATGAGGCCTTCGAAACGGCAAAAAGAGTTGACAAGCGAGCCAATTGTTTGATAAATGAACATCAAACACTGAACAATGGCAGGGCAAAATGGACGATCCAATACTCGAATATCATATCCTGGATGCAGTCCACGACAATGATGGAAGCCTCACCCAGAGGAATATTTCCGAAAAAATCAGCCGGTCTGTTGCTTCGGTGAATTTTGCCCTGAGGCTTCTGGCGGTCAAAGGTTATATAAAGATATCAGGAGCCAATCCCAGAAATCTTAAATATCATCTGACTCCCAGAGGCGTGTTGCAGAAATCTGTCTTGGCGTACAACTTTCTAAAAAGGCAAAGAGCCCTCTACGACGAAGTCAGAAAGCAGCTCTTGGCCCAGTTAACGGGACTGTCAGAGGAAGGCGTGTCTTCGGTGGCGATCTACGGCTGGACGCCGTTTACGGAAGCCGCTGTACTTTTTTTAATTTCTGAAGGGATAAATATCACTGCTCTGTATGCCAAGAGTCTTGACGGTGTAGGCCGGTATAACAAGATACCGGTTAGGCTCATCGCTGAGTTTCAAGCGGATTGCCAAGTTTTGGTGCTCATGGAGCACTTACCGGAAGAGTGCAAGCCCAAAATTGGTACCAGAATTGAAGAGTGTTTTCCCGTGGGCTGAGATAGCGGGTCTTAAAACAAAAAGAATCTTGGCCGATGATTTAAAATAGCTTATGTATTAATATGTTAGCTATTTTATAAAGGCGCGAAGCGTGTACTGATATGTAATTCGATATGAATTGTAAGACTGACTCTCGTGGTCCTGAAAGTTGAGGCCGGTCATCAGAATCCAGATCATAAAGACCCGGCGTGCTGACTTGGCCGCCAAATTCAAAGCTACAGTGGCCCTGGACTTACTGGTATGCATCCCTGACGAGATTGACCGAATGCGAGAACGTCCTTTTTCTTACATGGCAACACGGTGATCTTCGACGTTGGAGGAAACGATTATCGGATCGTGACCGAGATCGACTACGAAAGGTAGGCTGTCATAGTACGTTGGGGAGGCTATCATAAGGATTACGATAAACGTAACTGAAGCTCGCTCGAAGTTATACAAGCTGATCGATGTGGTGAGTGATGGCTAATCGTTCAAGAGACTGGCTAAATCAAGCGATACGAGACCTGGACCAGGCTAGGTCTTCCCAGTCCGAAGGTCGTCATGAATGGGCGTGCTTTGCAGCCCAACAGTCGGCTGAAAAGGCTGTCAAGGCCCTTCACCTGGCGTCGGCCCAAGAAGCCTGGGGACACATGGTGGCCAGATTGCTCATGGAACTACCCTGCGCGGTGCCCGAGCCGTTGGTAGAGAGAGCCAAAGTATTAGACAACTATTACACGCCAACCCGGTATGCCAACGGACATCCGGAAGGAGCGCCTTTCGAGCATTATGGACAAATACAGAGCGGGGAGGCAATTCAATATGCCGGCGAGATCGTTGAATTCGTCAGTGTTCAAATGGCCTGATGCCCAGGAAGTGGATCGGGCGGTTCGAGCATGGGCCTCTGTTGTAGCTCGAAGGCACACAAATGTAGTCCGAATTGGTTACTTTGGATCATACGCCCGGGGTGATTGGGGTGTGGGAAGCGACTTGGATCTGCTTGCAATAGTTGAAGGCTCCGAGGAACCGTTTGAACGTCGTTCTTTGTCGTGGGACTTGCGTGATCTTCCCGTCGCGGCTGACTTGCTGGTTTACACGGTAGATGAATGGGAGAAGCTTCAAGCGGAAGGCGGCCGATTCGTGCGCACGCTCGAACAAGAAGCTGTCTGGCTGCCTGCAGTGACAC
>CAINUH010000199.1 GCA_903853735.1 uncultured Desulfomonile sp.
CTGGCCGTCAAGTGGCTGAGGGGAACGGCCTACCGCAGGGGGGAGGGTGATGTGTGGGCCGAAGGCACTCCCCGGGCAGCGGAAAAAATGGGACTGGCCGGCCAGGTCTGGAAAACCCACAAGTTTGGCTATGGTCCTCACCATGACGGCAGATACCACCACTTCAAGCATTATCCGGTCTGGCTGGTTTCGGCCCTCACCTGGGCGACTCAGGGAAGAGATCCCTTTAATCAAGAACACGGATACGTCTCTTACTACGTCTCTTTTGTCAAGGAGTGGATGGGTCAGAAAAGATCCATGTGGGACACCAACACCATCGCCTATGCGGATATCTGCCAGGCCGGGGCCAAGCTCTATGGCGTCCCCAACGCCAACGCCGGTTGGGACAAGCCGGAATTGGGCTATCTCGACAAAGAGGTTGTGACCGTCTGGCACAATCACCGCGGCATCATCAAGTCCAGCGCTATGGTGTGTGACAGGGTGTTCCCGCTGCTGGCCGGTTATGATCCTGATCACCCGACTGAAGTGGGTGATGTAGACGCGGAAATAAGGTTGTTTAACGCTGTGGTGGGGACGGACTGGTCGCTGGGCGATATGAACAGGGCCGCGGAAAGAATTTTCAACCTCCTGAGGGCCATCCATGTAAGACAGGGCCGGACGAGAAGTCACGATGAAAGCGTGATCCCCTACTTCGAACAAATGAATATGTATCCCGATGAACCGGGGCCGCAGGCGATTGAGACCAACCAATTTATTGATCTGTTGGAACGCTACTACGACTTGCGCGGCTGGGACAAAACCACGGGCTGTCCGACTGCAGCCAAGCTGAAAGAGCTCAAGCTTCCCTTCGTGGCTGAGGAGCTTCGCAGGCTGGGCAAGTTGTCCTGAATCCCGGGCCCGGCATCACCGGCATCAAGGGAACGGTTATGATACAAGGAGGTGATGAAACATATCGATCTGGACAGTTCCTTCCCGCGATCATCAACGCAACCACTCAGGATGACCGGGAAGTTGGTATTTGCAAGGTTCCAATTTTTCATACACAAGGATACGACCACACCACATAAGGAGGAGTAAAAGATGGCCAATTTATCGATTCGTCCCATACCGTTGCTCATCGGTCCCATGCAAACCTTCAAGTTTACCTACATGCTGAACTTTCAGGACCTGACGACCATTGCAGGCTTCATCTGGTACATCGAGGGGGCAGAAAAGAAGATCCTCATCGATGCCGGCATCACGGCCGAGGGCGGGGTCAAGATGGGAGGCCCCAAAAGAACGGCCCCCCAAACGATGGAAGAAGGGCTGGCAAAACTGGGCTTGAAACCTGAAGACATCGAGATCGTCATCATTACCCACATGCATAAGGATCACATGGAACTGGCCCACAAGTTCAAGAACGCCACTTTCATCATCCAGAAGGACGAACTCGATTTCGCCATGAATCCCCATCCCATCGAGGAGCCCAGCTACTTCGAGAAGTCCTTCTACGACGGCTTGAAGATTGAGACCGTCGAAGGGGAAAAGCAGATCGTGCCGGGGGTAACGGTGATCCCCACCCCCGGCCACTCCATCGGAACTCAGTCCATCGCCGTTGACACGGCCAAGGGCAAGGCGATCATCACCGGTTTTTGCTGCTCGGACCTGAATCTCTACCCGCCGCCCGAGGTGGCCAAGAAGATGCCCGTGATCACGCTGACGATCCATCATGACGTCTATGATA
>CAINUH010000200.1 GCA_903853735.1 uncultured Desulfomonile sp.
AGTGGGTCTTGAAAACCCATTCTTCCAGTATTCCATTCTTCCTTCATTACGTCCTACGCATTGGCCTTTAGGTCTAACCTGCAACCTGTAACATACAACGCCCGGCAGGATGCTGGCCGTCGTCCAGACCAGGAGAACCTTGTGACAGATGAAAACTGAGGAAACTCCAGATAAATGTCCTTTCTAAAACACTATTGCCGATGTGGGAAAAAGGAGGTAGAGTATTATTCAGGAAGCTCAAGGGACGAGGAGGAAAGTAAGATGAATAACAAGATTATCCGATCGTTGTGTGGATTTTGCCACAGTAACTGCGGGCTCAAGGTCCATGTGGAAGAGGGAAGACTTTCCCGCATAGAGGGAGACCCGGACCATCCGGTCAACAGGGGGTACCTCTGTCCTAAGGCATACGCCATAAAACCCATGCTCGAATCGGAGCAGCGGCTCACATCTCCCCTTAAGAAGACAAATGGGGGATTTGCCCGAATATCCTGGGATGAAGCACTCAATTTTGCGGCAGACAGGCTCACAAAAATCAAGGACAAATACGGACCGGAAAGTCTCGTTCATTTATCCGGAGCCCCGGTCACCTATGGGGCGAGGGATGGGTTCCTTCAGTTCATGGGCGCCTACGGTTCTCCTAACTTCACAGGAGCCAGCAACCTCTGTTCTGTTCCGAGGCAGGTTGCTTACCTTCAAGCCTTTGGCGGAAGACCTGAACCCGACTATGAAAATGCCCGGTTGATTATTTTTTGGGCTCTAAACCCCGTCAACACGACCCGCTTTAGTACTTATGCTGCCTATGACGGCTTCAACAAGATAATTCCCCGCGCCAGAGAGAGAGGCACGAAGATCATTGTTGTCGACCCGGTTCGGTCGGAAACCGTTTCTCTGGCAGACGACTGGATTCGACCGAATATCGGTACCGATGCCGCTTTGGGCCTGGCCATGGTTCATACGATTATTGAGGAAGGGCTCTACGACGAAGAATTCGTTGGGCAATGGGTTGTCGGGTTTGACGAGATCAAGAAACACGTCGAGGCCTTATCGCCCCAGTGGGCAGAGAAGATTACCTCAATCCCCGCCGAAGGCATAAGGGAATTTGCGCGACTTTACGCAAAAACCGATGGGGCCCTCATTTACGACGGGAACGGACTTGACATGCATACAAACGGCGTGGACATGGTAAGGGTCATCTGTATGTTGATTGCCCTGACCGGCAATATCGATAAACTAGGAGGAAATGCGTTCTATCCCTATGCTCCACAAAACCTCCTGCCCACCCTAAAGACAGAAAAAAAATGGATCGGCGCGGAAGAATTCCCGCTCTTTCCCAAAAGTTCATTCCCGGCCATCAAGGAGGCTCTGTTCAGCGAAGAACCCGGGCGACCAAGAGCCATGATCGTCCACCACAGCAACCCGGTGCTTATGCAGGCGAATCAGGAAAGGACTAAACAGGCTTTCCGGAAACTGGAGTTTTTGATGGTTCTGGATATCTTTCCTACTGCAACGACTGAGATGGCGGACCTTGTCCTTCCTGTTGCAGCGGACCTTGAGGCCGTTGACTACAGGGCTTATTCGAGCAGTCGGGGAGGATTTCTCGCCCTTCGGGAAAAAGTGGCCGAACCTTTCGGTGAATCCCGGTCCGTTTTTGAAA
>CAINUH010000201.1 GCA_903853735.1 uncultured Desulfomonile sp.
GTCTGGAGGAGCCCTTTCAGCACGATATTCTTCGAGGCAAGGCACGCCTTGTGCAGCGACATGGCAATCCAGGGGTTCTCTTCATAGACCTCCCGCTTCAACACGATGGTGTGCATGATGGGGAAGATGCCCGTCTTTCTGTAGTACTCCCCTTCGGCCCCGATGAAGTTGTCGAAAAGGCGGGTCACATTCGCCGACCCTTGTGTAAAGCAGGAGGGAGTGCGTGCGGTAAAGAGCGCGTCGATCTCGCCGGAGTCGAGCATACTGGAAAGCGTCTTGTCATTCGGAATAGGCAAATAATGGATATCCGGAGGGAGCTGGAGTTTCAGCTTCTCTTCGCGCCCAGGTGTCTCCTGCCCTCCGCCGCGCCACTCTATTTCCCGTGGATGGACCCCGTATTCGTGCTGGAAAAGGCCCCGTATCCAGAGACAGGCGGTCATCTGATATTCGGGCACTCCGACGATTTTTCCCTTAAGGTCTTCCGGTTTTTTAATCCCCTTATGGACATTTATGTAGACGCAGGAATGGCGGAAAATCCTCAGCGTGAAAACCGGGATGGCCATGAAACGTTCGTCTCCCCGCGAACGGCCCATAACGTATGACGAGAGGGACATTTCTGCAGCCTGGAACTCTTCGTGTTTCAATTGCCGCCAGAAAATTTCTTCCACTTCGAGCGGGATAAAATTGAGATCGACCCCATCGACCGGCACCGTGCCGTCGATGAGAGGCTGCAGATGCAGATAGGGCCTGCAGGCAAAAGTGATTCGGGGTTTGCTCATATGTATATCCTCCTTATCGGCTATTTATACAGCACAGGATCCGCGAAGGCGCCTTAAGATGTCATGCCGAATTTTATATGGACAAAAGTTTCTCCCTGTCAACAGAATTTTTCCCTCTGACTTTTTTCCCTCAATCAGTTTCTTGTTGACAAGACCAGCCTGCGTAAGCAAACATACAGAGGGATTAACACACCACCAATAATTTGTCAGGAGGCACGCGATGAACGAGAGCTTACGAATCAGGCTGGAACAGGCCCACAGGATACTCCATATGGAAGGCCTTGCCGAGGACTCAACCCGGGGACACGTCACTGCACGTGGTGAGAACGGCCTTGTCTACATTAAGCCTTGGGGCATAGCATTCGAGAAGGTGAGAGCCGCGGAGTTGCAAGGGGTTGATCTGGACGGAAATCTCAAGGAGGGAGAGGGCAAGATGCATTCCGAAAGAGTTCTCCACCTCGAAATCTTCCGCAAAAGAAAGGATGTGGCCTCTGTCGTTCACGTACACCCTTACTTTTCTATCCTCCTCTCCTCCGTATTCAAGGGAAAGATCAGCGTCATCAGTCAGCAAGGGGTCAGGTTTACCGGGAAGATACCCTTTCATCCGTCGGCAGGGCTCATACAGACCAAAGAATTAGCTGTAGAACTGGCCAAAATAATAGCTGACAAACCAGTAGTCCTCATGAAGAACCATGGGATTACCGTGGCAGGGAGCTCGATCGAGGAAGCAGTCATTCTGGCCATTCATTTTGAACAGACCGCAAAAGACCATCTGCTGGCGAATCTGTTCGGAAAGCCAAGTGGCATGTCGCCGGTTGAAGCAAAAAAGCTGGCCGCCA
>CAINUH010000202.1 GCA_903853735.1 uncultured Desulfomonile sp.
CCGCCTCACGGCGACGCAGTTACAGTCGGCTACAGGCTGTAGCGTTAACCTGGAGAGGACTTTCACCTCTCTGTTTGAGTACGCTCACAGGCGCACTAGGGGCGAGGCATGACTCGCCCGTTTTCGCCCCGATTCACCACCGATGTTGACGGGCGACCCACCGGGTCGCCCCTACGGCGGATTGCCATGAATCGAACCGCCGATCAAAACATGTTCCATTGTCGCCATTGGCCAACCCATGTAATGCACGGGACCGGTCATTTAATATCAATGATTGTGGTATGTCCCGACGCCGATAGAAAGGACAATCCCGTCTTTTGTACACCAGTAGGTCTTTCCATGCCAATCAATGTGCCGTCTGAAGATGGACCTTATGACTATAAAGGCACTGAGAAACACAAAAGCAACCACACCTTGGCACCACCTGCTCAATGATATATGCGGCGCCAAAAAATTCCGTATCGTCAAAGCCAGGGCTGCAAGGGCTACAAGAAAGACAAGACACATCCATGAGGTTAATCCGTCGACAGCCATGCCAAACGGAAACAACACGACAGACAGCGTTGCCAGGAGGGTTGCGACTGCAAAATTGATGTAGAAAACCGTCATGCCGGCCCAGATCACAGGATTGGTGAACTTTAGGAACAACACCTGACGGTCGAGATAGCCCAGGAAACCTCGAATAGTCCTGTTCTTCAACGGTGAATTGAGCGTGCTGCACGGGTCCATGAGCACTTTTATTCCATTTTTTTCCAGAACATTGCCCAGAACCAGGTCGTCAACTACCGTCTTTGCCCAGATTTCAGTCACTTTGAGTCTGTCAAAAGTGCTTCTGCGAATCGCTGTAGCTCCTCCCCACGGCTTGGGCATAACAATGGCCAGGAGAAGAATCAGGGTTCCATAAATGGTCTGGGACACTCCCGCCATGTTTTGCGGTGCCGGGTAGAAGGTCCTGAAGCTGGTGACCGCCTCGAACCTGCCTTCTCTTATTGGTTGGGTGAATTTCCGGAGCCAGTCCGGAGGAGCTGTATTAGTGCTGTCGCAAAACACAATTATTTGCGTGTCGGGTTTAAGTTGTAACACCCCTTCCACAAGATTATGGTTCTTTTGGCCGCAACAAGTGCTTATTCCACTGATGATCTTCCGTGCACGCCCATATCGCGAGCACAGCCCGTCGACCAGGTCATTGGCAGGATCTTCTTGGGTTTCCAGAATAAACACTACCCGGTACGAATCGTATGCCTGTTGGACCAGCGACAACAAGATTTCTTCCTGGTCCGGAACGATTCCCTTGATGGGAACGAGAATTTCCACTGGAGGTCGAGGAACGGTCGGGTCTTCCGGGAAGCCTCTTTTCCTGGCAGCATATAATTTACAGAGTCCAGTTGCCAGCAGAACAAAAAACGGGGTGGTCATGAGCAGGACCCAAGACACCATAATCGCTAACGGGTTAGCCATGCCCTATTCACCCAATAACGGACACTGTGAACACCTGGTAGACTCTCGCTGGAGGTTTGACAACCGACGAAAAACCGTCCGGAAGCTCGTCGGCAGTGGTGGCTATAGCACTTCTCGAACATAAGTTCAGATTGTCCGCTAGATTCATACTGATTATCAAGAGCGTTGAGAGATTGCTTCGCTTCGCTCGCAATGACGCCGCGCTGAGTGCCGCGATTTTCTGTCAGAGCGACGTCCTGCAATATCAGCAGGTTAGCTTCACAAAAAAATGGAGCCCCGCACCAGCATTGGATAGACGATGCCATGTCAACCGATTGATATCACAGAATAATGACAGAAAGTAGTTGCACTCCAATGACGCCGCGCTGATTACGGCGGCACTGTCATTGCGAGAAGCCGTAGGCGACGAAGCAATCTCAAAGCTAATGATGCGGCAACAAGGTTCACCGATTTCAATTCGGATCAGTGCCGATTATTGTTGCACACTGACTTTAACGGTACACGTCAAGCCGTCTTTTATTATGCCGCCGGGGTTTTCATCAAGAAGACATTCTATATCGTAATCCGCAGGCACTTCCAGCGCGGGATTTCGGCTTGTCCACGGAATTCTGTCTATCTTGCACGAAAATCTCTTGTCGGAGATGGCGTCAAAAATTGCGGTAGCCCTGTCTCCCGTCTTAAGCTTTACCAGGTCCAATTCATGGACTTTGCATCTGACCAGCACGGAATCAATCGGTGCGACCACCATGGCCTGGAAGCCTGCAGGCAACTGTGCATTGACTCTAAGCTCGGGCGCGATCCGGATGACATATCCTGAAATGGGTGCTTTGAGGAAGGCTTTTTCCAGGGGGAGATTCGGATCGTCATAGGATCTGTTGGTCTGCCATTGCAAGAGTTCGAGCGCTTTTTTTTGGCTGCCTTCCGCCAATTCAAAATTCTTCTTCGCAACCGGCAGCGCTTCTCTGGTTTGTTTAATTGAATCGTTCAGGTCCAAAAGTTCCTTGTCGGTATTGTTCAGTCTTTGCTGCATGTTCTCGACGGCTGTGGCCTGCACATAATCCCTTTCACGAAGTTTCCGGAGATTTTCCAGCTCCTTGTGGACCAACTCCCGGCCGCTTTTCTTTATGGGAAGCGCGGCCTCAGTCAACTTGTTCAGTGCTATCTTGGTATCCTCAAAGGCTTTCCTGCTGTTATCCACGGTGGTTGATTTAACTACATTGTAGACCTGCGCCAAAGCTTGCGGCTCAAGTTTGTACTCTGCGAGGATTTTGTCCGCTTCGACCTTGTCTCCTTCGTTTACGAACAGTTTTTCGATGACGCCCCCTTGGTACAAAACAACTGCCCGCCTATACAAAGGAAAACTCTTCCCCCTGAGATGTATTTCCAATTCGGATTTGGCATCGGCAATCTGTGGAACTATTGCAGCCTTTGCCGGTACCGGACTGGAAACAGCTTTCTTGGGTTCTTGAGTGACGGCCACCAGAGCCACGGAAACGACTGCCACAAAACCGGCAAGCATCACTCCCAAGGCCTTGAAGCGTCGCCGGGGTTTTTCAATATCGGATTCCGGCATTGTATTTATTTAAACCTCCTGAAATCGTCGCCAGATCTATGAGTGCAGTAACCCGCTCCTGAACCGCACTCAAAGTATTCAAATGAGACTGCGCTTTAGCAACACCGGCGTCCATGTACATGTCATAGGTGAGGGATCCGGCCTTATATTGACTCAGTGCCCTCTCTTCATTCGATTCGGCCAGCATGGACTGTTCCCGAGATAAACCTTCTTTTTCCTCGGCAAGCCCAACATCGCCCCTGAGCGTCTTGAATCGCTCATAAAGCTCATGAGACAACTCGCTTCGTTCAATCTGTAGCTGACCCGCGCGTAGTTTTTGGCGTTTTATATCTCGCACCCGCTTAAAACCGTCCCACAAGGTGTAGTCCAGTCCTAAAGCGAGCGTGGTGCCGGAAGCAGAGTCTACCTGATTATTGAGATCCTGGAAGATGAAAGCAGGCCTGGGAAACAGGAGAAGATAGGCTCCAGTAACCAGAACTGATTGAAACTGTTCTCTCTTGGCCAAAATCTTGAGTCCCAGATTGTGGGCCTGAACATCGGCAAAAGTTACCACCCGACCGTTAAAACCGCAGAGAATCTGATTTGCAGCCTCCCGCGTGTCAAGGGGAAGATGAAAATCAGGGTGGTAGCCCATGAGCTGTTTGAGCTTCCCAACGCTTTGCGCCAGTGTATGCTCAAGGGTTCTTGTCTGGATGTCCTGCCCTCTGAGGCTGTTCGTCCACGCCCTCATAGTAAGAGGATCGAAGTCCCCCTGATCATTTCGGCTCTTCGCGTAGTTAACCTTGTTTCTCTGCATTGCCGCCATCTGTTTTTCCGCGCGAATGCTCTTTTCGAGAACACTGATCCGGTAGAACAACTTGGCTATATTGCCTATATTTTCGGTAATCTTATGTTCGTGAGTTGTCGTAGCTGCATCGACCATGATCCCCTTGGCTTTGATTTTTACAAGCGCAACCAAGGGGTTGAAGTTGGACATAACCATACTGTATGAGAATTTCTTAGCCGAACTGGAGTAAGCCGTGTCTGCATAATTCCTGGTACGGGCGAGATAATACCGCGTTTGGATTTCAAAGGTGGGGATAAACTCGGCATGCGCGTCCTTGAGATCAACAGATTGAAACTGGATTTCCATTCGATTCTTGATAAAGGCTTCAGAATGGACGAGGGAATATCGTACGCAGGTTGGGAAATCGAAATACCCGTAAGACTCAGGCTGTAATTTAGGTTCGGACGATGCGAATACGCTCCCCACACAGAGGCACAGACATATCATGAATACGACCGACGTCCGTCCCACCGCAGAGCGCCCCGCACAACCGCCGCGCACAAACCCTCGCGGGTAAACAAGCGGATCCTTTTGAGCCCTATTAATTAAGGTTTCCACCGGATGTCCACACCCTCGAATCCCTTGATGCAGTATCTAGGGATTGATCATAACAAACCGAAAAAGTTGGCCATTACCAACCCGCAAGTCGAGCCTACGCTTCTGCGCGAAGTATATCGAAACACATTACAAATGTCAATCATGTTTTCTAAGACAGCCATTTACTAGAAGCTACTATTACAACACATTGGTGATGTTTGACTTCAATCAACACACTACAAACGGCATTTGGACGATGCGGTGCATCACAATAAAAGAATACATCGGCTACATGAGAGCGACTGTTTCGCGAGTGTTTCCGAACA
>CAINUH010000203.1 GCA_903853735.1 uncultured Desulfomonile sp.
ATCCGCCATCTCCTCTACCTCCTCACTATTGCTGTAACATCATCACAACGAAAAAATATATGTACTTATATACCATCACCCGGCCAGAAACCGGGGGACATAAAACTAGCTCAATGCGCATCAGACGTCGGCTGGCACATCTCCATGAGAATCCCGTGGGTGGCTTTCGGATGCATAAACGCGATAGTCATACCATGAGCCCCCAGCCGAGGTGTCTCGTCAATGAGTTTGATTCCTTTTTGTTTCAGTTCGGCTACTGCCTGGTAGATGTCATCGACCTCAAAAGCTATATGGTGGATACCTTCTCCATGTTTGTCAAGGTATTTCTTAATGTTAGATGATCCTGACACGTCTTCCAGCAGTTCAATCGAGCTTTCTCCCACTGGAATAAATCCGATCCTCATACCCTGGTAATCCTCAGTGTGGGTCAATTCGAGGGGAAGTCCCTCAGTAAAGAACCTCAACGCCACGTCCAGGTCGCTCACGGCAACTCCGAGGTGAGCAATTCTCTTTATCTTCATTGTGGCCTCACTTCAGGTCTACACTAGACGCTTCCGGAATCTTTTGACACAGTGGAGTCGGCTTTAGAAGCCTCTGATGTTGAAGTCGATTCACTTTTCTCTGAAGCCTTCTTGGCGTGTCCACTATCCTTGCGTCCATAATCGGTCACGTACCACCCAGTACCTTTGAGAACAAATGTGGACGCTGAAATGAGGCGAGAAGCCTGTCCGCCACACTCAGGACACGCGTCGACAGGCGGATCGGAAAATTTTTGCCATTCCTCGAATTCCTTGCCACACGTCTTACACCGATATTCGTAGATCGGCATCTTCATGCACCTCCGTAAGATCTCATACAAATTGATTTTTCTAGGACCGGGTTTGCCCGGGATTCATAAAGATCCAGGACATAATCAGTGTTGGTCACGCCCGAAAGAATTTCTCTCGTAATATGATGAACCCGTTTTTCTTCTTTGTCTCGTTCATGCACGCTGGTGAAAAAGTCCACTCCGAATTTACGGAAGCGGATAATATGTGTCAGTTCGTGGGTCAGAATAAAAAGCCCTAGTGTCCACAAATCATGGAAAGACGATCTCAAAAGGGCAAGCAAAATATTGGGGTCCTGTAATACAATCCCGAAATTCTCTCTTGGTTTTCCTTTTTTATCGGGAGCCGGTTTTCTCTCGTAAAGGATTACGTGCGCAAAAGCTTCAGCCTCGTGCAGCGAATCATGAATCTGTCTGCGTGTGAAAAAACCGTAGGGATTTACTTTCCACTCGTCTCCACTGAGCCCAAAATGACGCTGAGTGAGACCCTCAGCTAAAAGGGCCGCTTTCGTGATGGTTTTCAGATCTGATCCGGTGAAAAAACCCGCCTTCATCGTGGAAACCCGTTTACTTGTTCTTATGACGTTGCCTTGCTCGAAGCTTCTTGTGCTTGTGCTTGCGCATTTTTTTCCTTCTCTTCTTAATTATGCTCCCCATTCACACCTCTCATGCAGTTATGAAAGTATCATGACTATCATGTCCGAAAACTCATGTCAACTTTCTATGAGCATTTGCACACCAATTCCATATCCCCGTGGCCTCAATTTTCTTGACATGAGTAGTAAGGTTAAATATATCTTACAGGGAGAATTCTTCATGTCCGAATCGTTTTTCTTGAGGGACAGAAATGCGTATTACTACTACAAGCCGATACGGGGTTCGGGCTCTCTTTGACGTCGCGTACCACGGCGGCGGCCAGGCGACTCAGATCAAGGACATCTCTAGACGTCAAAAAATATCCCAGAGGTATCTTGAACAGATCTTTAACAAACTTCTAAAGGCAGGTCTTCTCACAAGCCGGCGAGGGCCTAGAGGAGGTTACATGCTCTCTCGGGATCCCTCGCAAATTTCTGTAGGGGACATCATTAATGCGGCCCAAGGTCCAATTGTTCCCGTCATGTGTCTGTCCAGCCAAAACCAGGGCAAGAAAGTATGCGATGTTCTGGACGAGTGCGTCACCCGTCACGTGTGGCGTGACACGCAAAGGTTGCTGGTGGACTACTACAACTCGGTATCTGTTGCGGATCTTTGCTCTCTTGCACGTAAACACGGTGTCTCGCGAGAATTGGACCACAAGTACATGTATTTCATTTAGCGTACGTTACACATCGGTAAGTGTTTGACCAAGTGCTCTGGAACACGGCCGTACAACAGTTCGAGAGATCCTCGGAGGTTTGGTAACGATTCCGGATGTGTTGGTCGCCGGAGCCGGGACGGAAGGTACTCTGGAGATAGGGGATCCGTGAGAAGAGGTTGATCCTTCGAACCGGGGAATCCTGTTGGATCTTTCGGACTTTTCCATCGTATTAGGGCGAAATCCCGGACCCAACAGCATGCATAAAATGAGGTCGGAGGCCTCGTCGTACAAAGGTTTCCTTCCTCGACATAGTCCCTTTCTTTCTTGCCGTTTGGCGACCTGTTCTTTTTTTCATAAACCCGCGCCAATAGCCAGCCCGCACTGTTCGTTCACAGAGAATCTTAATCATATTTGATCTTGTCTCCCCAAGATGCTAAATACTCATAGATAGTTTCTTGGAAATATTGTCGGGAGCCGAATCGATGGGCGTTTTTCTTGGAATTTTAGGAATATTGGTGGTCGCCGTCATGTTTCCCGTGGCTTCTGCTAATCCGGGTGACTATCGTTTGGCCGACTCTGCTGCGAGCACGTTTCGGTCGGATGGAATTGGAGATGACGGCTTGAAGGGAACCCGAGCAGTAGTCACCGAAACGCAGCCCCAGAATAAGCTGTTGAGCGAGGTGGGAGGGAAAAATACGTCCACTGACAAAGTGTGGAAAAGTCAGGAATTGGACATGCTTGCCACAGGCCTGGGTATTGGCGATATGGATGGTGATGGACAAAATGAAGTAGCGGTCATTGATCCTCACGCTGTCTACGTCTATCGGGTCTCGACTGGAAAGATGAGTCTTATTGCAGAGTACTCAGCAGGCTCCCTCGAACTCAAAAGCATTGATGTAGCAAACTTGCGCAAGCAAGGTCCGGCGCGGCTCTACATCACTGCGCAGAACCGCGGCGCACTCGCCTCTTTTGTACTGGAATACAGGAACGGCACCCTGATACCCGTCGTCAAAAATTGTGATTATTTTCTCAGGGTGATCAATTATCCTACCCAAGGGCCCATTCTCCTCGGACAAAAAAAAGGCGTGAGAAAAATGTTTGACGGACCGGTTTACCGTCTCACGGATAAGGGCGACGAACTCGTCGTCGACGGCCGGTTTGGAATACCCCTGAAGATCCCCATTCTTGGTTTTGCCATAGGCGATTTCGAAGGAAAACGACTTCCTCTGATTGCAGTTTATGACAGGAACGATCATCTGCGAATTTATCGGCCTGACGGAACCAAGCTGTATGTTTCAAAGGGATTCTACGGCGGATCGGACATAATGCTGAGATGGGCAGGGCCGGAACTCCAAGTCGGCGGCGATAAGCACCGAACAGATGACGAAAAAGAAGATGTCTATTTCCGTCCAAGGCTCATGGCTCTGAATCTGGAAGGACAAAGCATCCAGGAGATTATCGCGATCTCGCACAGTTCCAAGACCATGAGATTGCTGAGTCGGACCAAGATGCTGGAAGAGGGGCAAGTATTGGGCCTGATTTGGAATGGTGATACATTGGAAGAAAAATGGAGCACGCCGAAATTGGAAGGTACGATAACTGATTTTGCCGTGGACAAATTGCCTGGACTGTCCGGGACGAGACTCATTACACTGGAACGTAAAAAAACAGACTGGCTTGCATTCCTGAGATCCAAGAGCCAGCTCAGGGCTTATGACTTGCCGTCATTAATGAAGGAAGGCATTGAAGGGGGACGTCGAAGTCCTATGGATTGAGGACCGAGGGAAATTATTCTTGACACAATCGCAGGGGCGGATGAATAATCACGTGGAAGCTCGTTGCAGGCTTTCAAGTAGAATCGCTTCCTACAAAAAGATCGGTTGAGGCCATGCCATCCGTTTACGATATTTACGAGCGTAAGAACTACCGGAATAGAATTCCTCTGGCTCAGGCTGTGAGCTTCGAGGTGGAGGTCCGTGAAACCAACCTCCAAATCCAGGCGCGCACTGATTTAAGCCCAAAAGCTAAAGACTCTGTTTTCCGGTACAGATATCAGATCGAGGAATATCTTAGGCAACATCCCGCGTTTCGTGAAACAGCTTCTCCGATACAAATCTACGCCGGCGCCCCGGAAATTGTTCGATATTGCGATGCCTCCAGCCGATCTACCGGCGTAGCGCCCATGGCTTGCATGGGTGGGGCCATCGCCGACTTTGTAGGGCGTGACTTGGCCCCGGATTCTCCCAATTTGATAGTTTCCAGTGGAGGTGACTCATTTATCAAATGCGCCTTTCCTCTGGACGTCTATCTGTACGCCAAGGGTTCCCGTTTTCACGAACTACTGGTTCTTGCATTGCCTTCGTACCAGCGAAGTTTCGGTATATCCACTTTTGTCCCGGGAAAAGGAATTCATGCCGTAACTGTTTTATCCAGGTCAGCCTGCTGGGCTTCAGCTTTTTCAAAAGACCTCGGGGAACGTCTGACCGCCGGAGAAGCCCTTGCCTCGGTCCTGAAGAGAGCCGAAGCCTATACAGATGTAGGGAGCATAATTCTCGTCGCCGGTGAAACCATAGTCTTGGGCGGAGACATGGTACTCAGGTCCGCAAACGGTGGCGCGGCACAATGACGTGGACACGATAAAAAAATGAGAATCGGAGTCCTTTCTGACACTCATCTCTCGAACCCCGATCCATTGCTCGATCATATCCTGGAAGATCTCTTGACAGAAACAGAAATGATTCTTCACGCAGGGGATATAGTTGGCCGCAGAGTCCTGGATCGCCTCGAGGAAGTGGGGGCAATCGCGGTCTGTGGAAACATGGATCACTACGATATTTTGGACAGAGTTCCGCAGATCCGCATCATCTCAGCGGGAGGAAAGCGTATTGGGCTCATCCACGGATGGGGCTCCAAGGATGGTCTTGCACAGAGAATTCTTAAGAAATTCGATCCGGATAGACCGGATTTGATAGTGTACGGGCATTCTCACGAGCCGTTTTGGGGAAAAGTGGATGGAACTCACATGTTTAATCCGGGATCGGCAGGCTACAACCATTCTGTAGGATTAAGAACTGTGGGCATCCTTGATGTCTCGGAGAATTCCATGGAAGGGCGGTTCCTGTCCATCGGCAGTTGATTTAGAAAATGCGGTCCCCCCTGAAATGGCTGCAAATCTAGGACGAGATCAGGACAAATGAAAAGAATCTGGGCCCCTTGGAGAATAGATTATATACTGGGTGAGGAAATAGAATCTGGTTGTATTTTCTGTACCAAGCCCGCAGCCGATAGCGACGACGAGAATCTGATCATCCATCGGGCTGTCGGCGCTTTCACAATGATGAACAAGTACCCATATAATAACGGCCATCTTCTGGTCGTGCCCTACCGGCATGTTCCGGATATATGTGAGCTTGGACCTGAAGAAAATAGCCTCCTGGTCCAGGAGGTCTGTCGTTCGTTGAACGTTCTCAGGCTCGTGATGCGCCCCGATGGTTTTAACATTGGGATTAACCTGGGAAAAACTGCGGGAGCGGGTATTGAAAATCATGTCCACTACCACATTGTGCCCCGATGGGACGGAGACACTAACATCATGCCCGTGCTTGCGGACATAAAAGTTATTCCGGAACATTTGAGCATCACGAGCTTGAAGCTACGGGACGGCTTCCATAAACTTTACCCGCAATCTGTCCTGGAGGAGGAAAAATGAGGCTTGTCAAGAGGCTGATCGAACTGGCATTTGTTATACTAATCATCTCTCTTTTTATGAAGAACAAGGACCTCGAGCTGCCGATCAATTATTTCGGTTTGGCTCAACCACTCAAAGTAGCCTTCTGGGAGCTGGTCACATTTTGCGTTTCAATTGGAATTATCATTGCGGTGCTGGGAGATTTCATCACCCAACTCAAATGGATCGGAGAGAAGCGTCGGATGATCAAGACGGACAGGGAGCATCAGGGAGAAGTTGGCCGCCTCAACGGCAGGATCCAGACCCTTGAGTCTGAAAACAGGCTCCTGAAACAAAATCTTGACCAGAAGTCGAAAGAGGTTTCCGAGGTCCAAAAAAGGCTTGATACCTTATCCTATGAGAGACGGGAGGCTTCCCACCCGGATTCTGAACAGCCCGCGGGGGCTGCTGAAACGAAATGATGGTCTCAAAGGTCTCATCATAGCTTCATGGAATCGGTACACGGTGGAGCCATTAAATGCCGATTTGACTTGAGGGCGGAACTCGTTATAAATAAGATTTTGCTCGGATGAGTACGAGATTTGAGTATTTACCAGCCGAATTGTGAAGCTGGTCAATAAACTATTGAAATGTAGTCAGGTAGCCCCTGAAGCCACACATGGAAATCGTTCGCGTTCGCGAAAAGATTTATCAAAACTTTATCGCTCCTTCAGTAGCGCTGGGAAACTTCGACGGCGTTCACCTCGGACACCAAGAGATTCTCCGGCGCACAGTGGAGACGGCCCATCGCAAGGGTCGGGAAGCGGTCGTCTACACTTTTGATCCCCATCCACGCCTGGTTCTTAACAAAGCGCCTGAAATACCAAGGATAACGACTCCCAGCGAACGAGCCGGAATTCTTGAAAATCTGGGAATCGACGTACTCGTACTCGCGGAGTTTACTCGAGAATTCGCGTCTCAGTCTCCGGAGGATTTCGTGGAGAACGTCCTCTCGGAAGAACTGGGAACAAGACACTTGTTCATCGGGGAAAACTATCGTTTTGGTAAGGGCCGATCCGGAACTCCCAACACACTGCGGAAAATGGCCTATGAACTGGGATTTATCGTTCACGTGGTTCCTCCGGTCTATTGTGGAGACACCATAGTATCTTCGAGCCGCATACGCGAACATTTGACGCGAGGAGAAATAGCCGAGGCTAACCTGTTGCTCGGAAGAGAGTTTACCATAGAGGGAAGGGTCATTCATGGACACCACAGAGGCAAAGGATTGGGTTTCCCTACGGCAAACATCAAACCCGAGGTCAAGTTGCATCCTCCGGAGGGCGTTTATGCCATATATTGCCTGGCTGAGGACGTGATTCGCCCGGCAGTAATGAATATCGGCTACAATCCTACATTCAAAGACCGCCGGGTCTCATACGAGGTCCACATTCTTGATTACGGGGAGGATCTTTACGGAGAATTTATTGCGGCCTACATGGTAGAAAGGTTAAGACCTGAAATGACTTTCGTGTCCGGGGACGACCTCCGTGCCCAGATTGCCAAAGATGTCGCACAGGCTCGTGAAATCCTGGCCGGAAAACCCAAGATGCCCTGAAGCGTCGGACACGATGCGGAAACTACCCTCAAGGGAACTTCCGAGAAGTCTTTGGCTAATCTCTTTCTTCCAAGGATTGATTGGAAAACAATACGTAAATGAATGTCTCAGGCATATTGTTGAGAGCCATCTTGATAGCGATCGGAGCCTCCGCCGTCGGGCTGGGTGTGAATGCTGTCTCGGGTCGTATGTTGCCCTGGGTCTATGTACCTCCAAAGCATGTAGTGCTTTCAGGTGTAATGGTTCCACTCATTAACGAGAAGGAAGCCCGCAGGTTTCTGGTGGATACCGGCACAGTATTTGTGGACACTCGACTTGAGAAAGATTATGCCAAGTCTCACATCAGGGGAGCTGTCTTTCTCCAACCTGCAGACAAAGAAGAGCGTTTCCCCGCGGTTCAACCTTTTCTGCCGGAGTATGCCCGGCTTGTATTGTATTGCTACGGGCCGGAGTGCCCTATGGCCGAAGAGGTGGCACTGTTTCTTGCACAACTTGGTTACAAGGACATGATGATAATGACCGCGGGTTTCCGAAATTGGGACAAGGCTGGATATCCAATAGAAAATGGTTCACGATCCGGCCGCACTTCCGACGAGGAACCGAGTTCAAGAAGTTCCAAGGATTGATTGTTGAAATACGCTGTCTTAATCGCGCGATTGCTCATAGGCGGTCTGTTTGTCTACGCCAGTGTATACAAGATAACGGACCCGGCAGACTTTGCGGTATCTATCCGAAACTATATGATTATACCGGCGGAGTGGAGCAACGTCGTCGCAATGACTCTTCCTTGGATAGAGATCTCGGCCGGACTGTTTCTCGTGGTTGGAATTCTTACGAGACCCGCTGCTATGCTGACCACAGGGATGATGGGGCTATTCCTCGCGGCCATCTCGTATGCCTATTTTATCGGCCTCAATATTGATTGTGGCTGTTTCTCAGCCTCATCATCTTCCAGCGGCGCGGTCGGAGTCCATCACATAATCCGTGATGCTGCACTGTTCCTGGCTTCATGTCTTATTCTTGTCCGGGACGGCGGAGATTACAGCAT